>CAJBZC010000341.1 GCA_903959965.1 uncultured bacterium | reverse complement strand
TCTTTCACACTACATAAACTTATAAGTATGTCATCCTGAGCGCAGCGAAGGACCTGGATGTTGGCTGTTTCCTTCCTATACCCAACACTTAACATCAAAACAAAATGGTGTGTGCATTTTGTCCACGTAAAATAAATACAAATAAAAGGCCGCGAAGCAATTGCTCCGCGGCCTTGTCATTCTAAGGGTCTAAACGTATTACTTCACGTCCCAGAACAACTTGGTGGTCAGGTTGTCCTTCGCGCTCACGGCGCTGTAGTTCTCCTTGTTGTAGATCTGCTCTACAGAAGGATAAACCCAGCGAACTGGCGGGCGGGTCTGCTGAACGGAGTTGTCGGTCCAGAAGTTCATCGCGGGATCCATACGGCGATTTTCAGACCAGAGTTCCAGCGGCTGAACCACGTTGAAATGGATGTACTTCTGGTTGAAGATCAGGGCCAGTTTGGCAGCCGTTGTAGTGGCAGCATCCCATGAAATGCCGGCAGCCAGCGGATAGGCAGCGAGCTCAGCAGCAGTGGGAGCAGTCACGGCGGGAGAAGTGGCATCCTTGCTCAGGTTGCGGAAGCCTACGTACTGGTCGATGGAAGCAGCGATGGCCCTTTCGTAGGCTGTCTTAGCGGCGGCATTATTGCCAGCCTTAAGGTAGGCCTCGGCAGCCAGCAGCTGTACTTCGGCGGCGTTCATCAGAACGCCGGGGAAGAACTGGTTGCGGCTGAGGGTCGTGCGGTTGTACATGGCGATCTTACCACCACTGATCAGTTGAGCAGTGACCGTAGCATCCCCAAGTGGATCTACACCATCATAGGTGGTTCCAGCCGTCAGGCCGGGCTCGAAGATGTAACGGAGACGGGGATCGCTGTTGGCCTTCATGTGATCAATCATGCGCTTGCTCGCCATGTTGCCGTTCCAGTCTTCCAGACCCGTGCGGAAACCGCCGGAGTTGATGCCGGTGCTCAGGTCGAGGACAGTCACCTGAACGTTCTCGCTGTTCTGAGAGATCACCGGATACTGGGTGGGATTCGACAGGATGGAGGCGATCTCCGAAGTAGCACGGGCACTGAAGGCCGGAGCATCGGATACGCGGGTCAAGATACGCAGGCGGAGTGAGTTAGCATACCTGCGCCATTTCATGATATCACCCTTGTTGATGATGTCTTGATTCCGGAAACCAACCAGGATACCGGGGTTTACGTTGATGGTGGAGAGCTCATCAGCCATGGCCTTGAGTTCGTCCAGCATCGTGGTATAGATCTTATCAGCGGCATCATAAGCAGGAAGGGATACCATGTAATCGCCACCGTTGGCGCTCAGCATACCGGCCTTGCTCCAGGGGATGTCGCCATGCAGGTCAACGTTCTTCTGCGTCATGTCGAAGAAATAGATCTTCGCCGTCAACATGAAGATGCGGTAGTTTGCCTGATCATCGGCGGGGAGCGCCTTGTGGATCTTCTCCAACTCACGGTACTGAGCCATGTAGTTATAGAAGTTGTTCCAGCGATCGGAGATGGCTGCAGCACCTGGCACATACTGTCCGGCATAGTTCGACCAGCCTACGGCCTGATTGAAATACTGCAGCGTCGTACGCAGGATAACGAAATAATTCCAGTAAGAAGGAAGTACACCCTGCATGCTGGTGTTCAACGCGCCGGCATATTGCTTCTCCACCGTGGATTGAGACAAAGAGGCGGGGTTTTTATACGCGTCGGAGAAATCCTCCTTCGTGCAGGAGGAACCCATCACCACAGCTGCCAACGCGAGTATATGAAGTTTCTTTTTCATGTTCACTCTTTTTGATGTGAGAATCCAGATCAGAACTTAGCCCTCAGCATCACACCGAACTGGCGGGAAGAAGGGTTAGTACCGATGTTGTTGACGGTCTGATACCAGCGGGAACCTGCGGTAGTCTGCTCCGGATCGATGTGCTTGAGCGTACGATACAGGAAGAACAGGTTACGGCCATAGACAGCGAGTTGCAGGCTGGTGGCCTTGATCTTGCTGGCGATGGAAGCCGGGATCTTGTAAGACAGCGTCACTTCACGCATTTTGGCGTAGGAGTTCTCGTTGATGTACAGGTCGTAACGTGTGTTAGGACTGTACTGAGGACCACCCCAGTTGTAGACCGTCCAGAAATAGTAAGCCTGAGAAATGATGTTGGTATTCTTGGAACCATCAGCGAGTACACCATCGATCAGCATACCATCATTGTACACGGGTTCGCCGTTCGGGCCGGCAGAACCGGTCGTCGGGATACCACGCTTGGTAACGGGGTCATAGTAGTAACGCAGACCACCGCTGGCAGCATCCATGAACTGAGTGGCCTCTTCGAGCAGACCACGACCCATCATCCAGTAAACACCGGTCGGCATGACATGTCCACCGACGCGGAAGTCGATCATAGCGTCCAGGGTGAAGCCCTTGTAAGTAACAGTGTTTGTCCAACCACCTACGATCTTCGGCATGGCATTACCCATCTTCTCGAGCTTGTTGGCATCCACACGATACAGACCGTTGGGGTCAACAATCTTCTCGCCCTTGGCGTTGGTGAGGATCGGGTGACCATAAAGGTCGCCCATCGGCTGGCCTACAACAGACTTCAGTACGGCGGCGTTACCGTCGTAATCAGCATGCAGGTATTCGGTCAGACCACTCTGAAGCTTCTCAACCTTGTTCCAGTTCTTGGCGATGTTCAGACCGGTTTCCCAGGTGATCATCTTGTTGGAGACCACTGTTCCGAAGATAGCGGCTTCCAGACCTGAGTTGCGCAGCGTACCGATGTTGGTCAGGATGGCTGAGGCACCGGAGCTGGATGGGATCGTTTGACCAAGGATCTGGTCACGTACCTGTGCATTGTAATAGGATGCTTCGAAAGTGATGCGATTGTTCAGCATCTTCGCTTCGACACCGAGTTCGATCTCATGCTTCTGCTCGGGACGGATACCGTCGTTACCAAAGCTGCCGGGGATGCTGGAGATCAGCACCGGCTGTGTGCCGCCCTGGTTACCAAGGGTACCCTGGTTGTAGGCCACGTTAGCGCGGTACATGTCGGGGTAGTTACCCACGACGCCCCAGGAGGCGCGGAACTTACCATAGTTCAGGAACTCAGGCATGTCCAGTGCATCCGTGAAGATGAAGCTGGCATTGACCGAAGGATAGATGAACGCGTTGTTGTTCGGGTTCATCGTGGAGGTGCGGTCACGGCGCACAGTACCTTCTACATACAGGTAATCCTTGTAGTTGAAGTTGGTTGTGGCGATGAAGGCATCTTTCACCAGTTCCTGACGGCTGGAACCACTGTTGGCGACATTCACCGAAGCAGCGATATCGAACAGGTTCTCTGTGCTCAAACCACCGTTGGTGCTGCGGCTGGTGTTGAAGGCGCGGTCACGGGAAGCCGTGTAGCCACCCATCAGGTTCCATGACAGATCCTTGGTGATATCCTTGGTGTACGTCAGCAGAACGTCGGTGTAGAGGATAGAATAGTAGCCGGAGGACATGCTGAAACCACCGGAGTTACCAAAAGCCAGCGGACGCTCGGTGTAGCCAATACCTTCAGTCTGACCGGTCGTGTAGTCGGTCGACAGACGGGTACGAAGCTTCAGGTCGTTGGCAATCTGCCAGTTATTGGTGATGCTGGCGATGAGGCGATTCTCGCGCTCAATGCTCAGGTTTTTGTTCACACGCCACATGTAATCAGCGATATCACCCTTGAAACCGCCATAGCTGCCGTTGATGTTCTCCTTCGGCGTGATGGTCTGACCGGTACCGGTCACAAAGCGATAACCCTTGCTGGTCTGATACTTGTTCTGGTACCAGGCACCGTTGTCGAAACGACCGATCATACCGGTGAAGTTGTTGGTCATCCGGTCAATGGAATACGGGCGGTTGTTGGTCTGCTGATTCACAAAGTTCACCAACAGGTCGGTCGAGAACTTGGGACTCACCTTGAAGCTTGCGTTCAAGTTGGCCACGTTCTTCACGTTCTTAGAGTTCAAACTCATCATCTGGTTGTCCTGACGGCTCAGCGAGAAACGAAGGTTGGAACGATCGCTGCTGTTGGTCACGGCTACGTTGATGTTGGAGTTGGCGCCCTGCTGATAGAGGGCTGCATACGCGTCCTCCTGAGACTGATAGGGGCGAACGACACCATCCCAGCTGGCGATGGGCTTACCATCGAAGCGGGGACCGTAGTTGATGGATGCATTGGGGAGTGCGCGGGTTTCTTTAACACCGTCACCATCGAGGTCAGCCATGATGAAACCATCCTTGTCCTGACCGAGGTTGGCCACGTGAACGGGCACCATGCCATAACCACGCACATTCTGATAGCGGGGGAGATAGGCGAGATTTTCTACACCATAGGTGGCATTGACGTCAACACCCAGTCCCTTGCGGGTGCCTTTACCTGTCTTGGTGGTGATCAGCACTACACCGTTCACGGCTTCAGAACCGTACAATGCAGCAGCAGATGCACCCTTCAGGATGGAGATATTGTCGATGTCTTCTGTCTGGATATCCAGCAGACCGTTACCACGGACGCGCTGGTCGCCCCAGTAGTTGTCGTTGCTGACTTCCTGGTTACGGATGGGCACACCGTCGAGTACGATCAGCGGCTGGTTCTTACCCGTAACGGAGTTGATACCGCGGATGTTGATGTTCACCGCAGATGTGGCTCCACCAGGCGTAGCGGCGATGCGCACACCTGGCGCCTTACCGTAAAGCGCCGTAGCGAAGTTCGGCGTACCGGCATCCGTCAACTGGGTGGCGGAGATGGTGCTCACCGCATAACCCAGTGCCTTTTGCTTACGACCGATACCCAGGGAGGTTACGACCACCTCATCCAGGTTGTTGGATCCCTGCTCCAGCGTGATGTTTAAATCAGCGCGGCTGGCGGGGATCGTTTGAGATACATAACCGACGAACGACACCACCAGGCTTCCGTTGGAGGCCACCGTGATCTTGAAATTACCGTTGTCGTCGGTCAAAACACTGTTACGGGTGCCTTTTTCGGCCACGCTCGCGCCCGAAAGCCCCGTTCCTGATGCATCGCGGATCACACCCGCGACCGTCTTCCTGGCCTGTGCAAACAGCGTTGCGCTGCCGAACACCAGGCTGAGGAAGAGGAAAAGCAAACCTGCTCTTTTTCTCATGTTGATGCTTGTTTTGGTTTAAAGGGTTGTATCATGACATATCTGTCGGATAATGTCTGACATGTTATAAGGTTGATGAACCATGCCCGTTAGCAATAATTCAGTCATTTTCAGGTCTCGTTGTATCTTACACTCGCTTAACGCGGACTAAGATACCATTAAAGACCCCGATAATGATGCGATTGCTGCATATCAGGTCCCTAAGTTGCAAACATTTTCATGTTTGGATTGTGTTAACACTCCTTTCATGGTGGCCTGTTTCATTTCTAAGAGCCCAAGTTTCAACAAAGCAATTATCCACCCTCCGCATAACTGCCATGCAATTCTGCGGCGGCTGCCATCAATTCCCAGAACCGGGAATGCTCGATCGTGATACCTGGGCCAGCCGGGTGCTCCCGGCCATGGGATGGCGCCTGGGCCTCCATGGACCGGATAATGATCCTTACACCGGCCTGGCCCCAGAAGAGAAGGCCAGGGTAGAATCTCTGGGCATCTACCCGAAAAAACCGCTCGTCACCCAACAAGAATGGGATGATATCATGTCTTATTTTACCAATGCTGCCCCGCAAAAACTCAAGCAGCCTGACACCGGTCCGGAAAGGACATTAGGCATGGATCAATTCGACGTCTTACCCCTCAAGATCTCCGATCAGATGATTCCGGGTATCTCGATGGTCAAATACGATCCGACAAGCCGCAGCATATTCGTCGGAGATGCAAGGAACCAATTGTTCCAAATAGATACTGGACTGAACCTGGTGAACAGCTGGAGCCTGACAGGACCTCCGGCAGACATCAGCTTCCCCACAAAAGGGGCGGCCAGATTGCTACTCGTGGGTTCGATCGCACCTACCGAAGAACGTAACGGCGTACTTTTCGATCTGATCAAACAGACCGATGCACCCGCAAATCCTCCAATCACCAACCTTGCCCGTCCCGTTCATGTATCCCTGGGTGATGTCGATGGTGATGGTACACAGGATGCCGTAGTCTGCGAATTTGGGCATCATACCGGCAGGTTATCCCTTTTCGCCGGACAAGACCCTGAAGCGGCAGCCACCTTGTTGGCCCGATCGGGTGCCCGACAGACCATCCTGCATGACGCAGATAAAGACGGAAAACTCGACGTCATCGCGCTTATGGCACAGTCACAGGAACAGATCGTATTACTGAAAAACCTGGGGGATGGCAAATTTTCCTTACAGACACTGTTAAGTTTTTCACCACTCCACGGACTAAGTCACATGGAACTGAAAGACATGGACGGCGACGGCGACCAGGACCTCCTGGTCTCCAACGGCGACAACTGGGACTTCTCTCCTATCCGCAAACCCTATCATGGTGTTCGCATCTTTCTAAACGATGGTCAGTTCAAATTCAAACAGGCTGCATTCTTCCCTCTCCCGGGCGCCAGCAAGGCGATGGCCGTGGACTTCGACGGAGACGGAGATCTGGATATTGCCGCCATCTCCTTTTACGATGATCCGGACGATCCCATCCACGGATTCTTATTGCTGGAAAACAAAGGGGGCCTGCAGTTCGACAGACATCTGCTCACTGCCGCACGCACCGGAAAATGGCTGACCATGGAATGTGCAGACATTGATGCAGACGGACGAACCGACATCATCCTGGGCTCTTATTTTCACAATCCACTGGAAGTGACCAAAATGAGTATGAAAGGCATCACCGACTTCCCGCAGCTCCTCATCCTGAAGAATCACTGGAAGCAGAAATAATTACAAGCCGGTCAATCCTTCTGACCGAGTCTGACCGGCCCCAATACGGAAACCTCTCCTTTGCCGTTCCCTTCGAATCGGTTGCCGGATGCCAGCCAGCCTTTTACCCCCGAAGATTTAAGTGCGTATCCTGCATTATAATGAATTCGGTTATCCTTGACCGCTAGTCCGGAAGAGCCTGAGTGCAGCCACTCCGCATTCAGCCCGTGGCGATCATTGGCCTCTATCAGATTGCCCGTGAAACTCAGATTACGGCTTTCCGCAATCAGGATCCCGTCCCAGCCGTTCCGGGAGATCTCACAGTTGCGCATGACCAGCTGCTCACAATGATCCACAGCTATCCCGCAGCCAGACGGGGATGTTGAAAGCCTGGATCCGGAGATTTCAATCCCGCGCGAATGACTGATCAACAGATTATGCTGAAGCCTGGGGCCTGGCACTACGCTGCCTCCATTCTCCTGGAAATCACAATTCCGGACTGATACATTCAGCGCGCCATTGATGAACACACCATTGTAAGTAGCATTTCGGACGGTGACCCTTTCCATATTGATTCCCCGAATTGCACCAGGTTTTTCTGTACGAAGGATGATACCTCCTCGGTTCCAGCCACCGCGGTATGAGCGATTGGAGTTGGGATCCGACGGCACATCGGTGCGGCTGCCACACTCCACCACCAGATCTCGGATGGTGATATTACGAAGGCTGTCTTCATCATTGGTCATCGCATCCCTTTGTCCGGAGGCGGGATCCAGGAACAGGATGGTCCCCAGCCCCTCCCCTGCGATCGTCATTCCACTTTTTAGCCGGAGCGTGGCGGGGATGGTATAAATACCGCGTTTCAACAGCACCGTTCCTCCCGTCCCGGCGGCCCGATCCACCGCTGCCTGAACCGAACTGCCCGAAGCTACAATGATCGCATCTTTTGGAATGATGCTGGACAATCCATCGGAGGCCCCGGCAGGATAGGCAACGGAGGAGATCAATGGAGCCGGATATGGACTTTGCGGCCGACTCCATTTTCTGACAGAAGTCAGCACCGATCGATGCGCGCGCTGACGGATGCTGTCAGCGCACTTCTTCGTCCAGGGCAGTCGGATGCCCATGGCCTCATAATGACGATACACATACTCAAAATCATCCCGCAGTTCCATGGCTCGTTCCGAGATGATACCATAGGCATGCGGTCGCTCGCCCATCAGCACCGAAGCCGAGTATTCATACCCCAGGGCCATCCGGGCATCAGCCATCCTGAACAGATCGACGCCCTGGGTATAGGCGATCTGGGCCGCACCGGCGAACTGACCGATGCCGAGCTGTACATGTCCCTGATCCCGTGTTGTCTCCTGACATTGTCCGCTGGGATAAAAGTATTTGAAAAGACTGCCGTTCACCGGAGCATGCAGGAAGTTATGGATCGCTTCGTCGAATAACTTTCTATCATCCGTGAACACGGCGATCGCCAGCAGTGACTGGATGATGGCGCCATTCCAGTTCCCATTCGCCTGCGGATAGTAGTATCTCAGTACGGGGTAATAGGCCGTTCTCAGCATGCGCTTAAATGCATCCTGATCGGCAGGCTTCCATCCGGAAGAACTGTATCGAAGGATCTCAGCGGCATTGCAAAAAACATGTCCGGTGAGTCCGGCGATCAACTTGGCGTCGTTGAAATCAAAATCCTGCAGCGTGGCCGACCAGGCATTAAGAATGGCGATGGATTGATCTGCATATTTCCGATCTCCGGTGAGCTGCCAGATCATGGCACAATGGTATGCCATCTCAGCCCCCTTTCGAAGATCTTCCCCACCAATGTTTGGCTTGCCATATGGCCCGCGCATGACATGTGCCGCAGGCCGGATGACGAATGCGGTATCTGCGACGGACTTGAGTCGAACATATGCTTCTTTCCAGGGTGATTCGCCTGTGGCAATCACGCGCTTCAGTTCCGAGAGGTCTGCGGCCGATTGATAGATGCCTGGATGCCTGAAAGCTTGTGCAATGGATGTTCCCGTGTTGATGAGAAACCAGCACAGAAATGGGATAAGGTATTTCATACGCATGAAAAAAGTCCCCTGGCATGTCCTGAAGAATGCGCAGGGGACTTTTTATTGAAAGTGAATGATGGTTTTATTTGGCCGTCATATCATAACGCAACATGCTGACGACAGCAGTACCGGCCGCATTGATGGAGTTAACGAAAACGTAAGCCCGGTATTTCTTATCGGCCGTCTCAACCCAAACCCCGTTTTCTGCCCTGAGGCCGACGGCGTGATTGGGGGCCGTGGAGAAATCAACCTTTTGCAAATCGATGTCATCCACATAGATGCCAAACTGCATTTGGGCGAGATTACGATCCTGCAGACTGAAGACCTTGATCACTTTGGTCGCATTGTTTACGCCAGAGGGCAGGGTCACACCGGGCAGGTAAAGTGCGGCGTCCGCACCGGGTGCGACGAGACCATGCGTGAAGGTAGCAGGTGTCGTTCTAAACAGATATACCAGGTCTATCTTGGCCGCATTGGAGGCGGCAGAGGCGGCATTATACGAGGTCATGTCGGCTATCGATAGGAAAGCCATATTGTTGTTGGAGACAGCGATGTTTCGCTTGATCTCCATCTTGGACACATCGTAAGGTCCCATCTCGAAATAGGCGGTGGATCCGTCGCTGGCGGTGACAGAGAAGGTGAATTTCACTTGCTTTCCACGTGCTTCGTTCGGAACGATGTAAAAGAACCTGAGTGATGCCGCACTTGTATCTACCGTGAAATTCATCTTGGTGGTGGCATCGGTCGTCACAGACGGAGAGCCTACGGTAACGGGCACGTCAACACCGCTGGAGTTGGTATAAAAAGAGCGATGCTCCAGATAGGTGCCGGGGGCACCAGGGATGGAGGCCTTCACTTCTGCAAAGGCCAGTTTGCCTTTGCTCTTCGGGATCGCCATCGCATAAACGAATTCGATAGGCAGGGAGGCGATATTCGGTCCAAGGGTCCGCTTGATGCAGTCATTCGACAAAGCAGACACTGGATCAGGAACCTTGTACTCATCCTTTTCGCATGACGTCAGGGTGACAGCCCAGAGTCCGGCGGCGATGATGGTCTTGAAGATATGTTTACGCATGTTCATGTAGTTGTGGGGGATTATTGAACCTTTACATAGACCTTATATGCCTTACGCACCTGACGATCGCCAGAGACGACAGTCCAGGTCTTAGGATTGGCCAGATCTGAGAAATCCACCTTTCCGGTGATCTTTGGATCCAGTTTACAATCTGTGGCAAGTGTGAATTGCGGATACAGGTTCTTAAGATCTGTGCCAAAGTTCACGGTCACGTTGATGGTCTGCGCCACCGTGTCGATGATGGGTACCCCGTTGCGCACACTGACGAAATCATTACCCAGTAATTCGAAGTTGCTGACAAAGCACTCCTTTCGGAAAGTGATCAGCAGACCATCTTCGTCAACCGGGAAGTCTTTATTGCATCCGAGGAACAGGGAAGCTGCGATCATCATCGCAAACATCCCTTTTATATTTGTTTTGTTCTTCATGTTCTCTCCTTTAG
>CAJBZC010000340.1 GCA_903959965.1 uncultured bacterium | reverse complement strand
CCGCTCATGTTCGGACCGGTCAGGATGATGATCTGTTGGTCCTCCTGATCGAGTATGATGTCATTGGGGACGAAGGCTTCTCCGGGCGGCAGATTTCTTTCGATGACAGGATGTCGGCCGTTCCGGATATCCAACCGGGTGCCCTCATGCATCTCCGGCCGGTGGTAGTTATATTGTACGGCGCATTGGGCGAAGCTGCAGAGGCCGTCGATGATGGCGAGCATGTGTCCGTTGACCTGCAGCGGTTGGATGTATCCGGCCATCTCTGTCAGCAGTCGCTCGTAACATTCGAGTTCGATGCGGGCGATCCTTTCTTCGGCGCCTGTGATCTTTTCTTCGTATACTTTCAGTTCAGGCGTGATGTATCTTTCGGCATTCGTGAGGGTCTGTTTCCGGATCCAATCGGCCGGCACCTTGTTTTTGTGGGATTGCGTGACTTCGAGATAGTATCCAAATACATTGTTGAATCCGATCTTCAGCGAGCTGATGCCCGTTCGCTCGGCTTCCCGCTGCTGGATCTCGTTAAGGTAATTCTTTCCGCCGGAGGCGATTTCCCGTAGTTCGTCGAGTTCCGGATGCACTCCCGGGGCGATGACGCCTCCCTTGGCGGGATTGACGGGGGCCTGTTCATGGATCTCCCGCAGGATCTTTTCGGTGATGTACGGGCAGGGATTCAGCGCATCGCTGAGCCGGCGGAGGTAATCGTTAGATGAGGACTGGCCGATGGATCTTACCTGCTCGATATGTTGCAGGGCCCTGGCGACCTGAAGGAGTTCTCTCGGGTTCACTTTTCGAAGGGGCACTTTGGCGGCCAGTCGCTCGATGTCGCCACAGGCACGAATGTGCTGCTGAAGTGCATTTCGGGTATCCGTCTCTGTTATGAGGTGGGTAGTCAGATCGAGCCGTTCTTCGATCCGGCGGATGTCCATCAACGGCAGTACGATCCAGCGTTTCAGCATGCGTGCGCCCATTGGCGAGACGGTCTTATCGAGTACTTTGAGCAGGGTGGCACCCTGTTCGACGGGGCTGTTCACGAGCTCAAGGTTTCGGATCGTGAAGCGGTCCATCCACACGTGTTCCTCCCGGTTGATGCGTTGCAGGGCGGTGATGTGTTCCAGGTTCGGATGTTCGGTGTCTTTGAGGTACTGCATGACCGAGCCTGCGGATACAATGCCGTGTGACAGATCGTCTATCCCGAAACCTTTGAGGGAGTGTGTGCCGAAATGTTTGAGGAGGGTTTCCCGGGCGTAGGTTTCATCGAAGATCCAGTCTTCCAGCGCGTAGGTGTGGAAGCGGTTGCCGAAGGTCTCTCTGAAAAATTTCTGTCGGCTCCGCCGGAATATGACTTCGGCGGGCTGCAAGGTTTGCAGGAGCCGGTCGATGTATTCGAGGTCGCCCTCGGCGAGGTAGAATTCGCCGGTGGACATATCCAGGAAGGAGATTCCATGCTGGTCTTCTGTAAAATGGATGGCGGCGAGGAAATTATTGCTGTTGCCATCGAGCATTTTGTCGTTGGTGGCCACGCCGGGGGTCACCAGTTCTGTCACGCCGCGTTTGACGATGCCTTTGGCGAGTTTAGGGTCTTCAAGCTGGTCGCAGATCGCCACGCGGTAGCCGGCCTTGACGAGTTTATGCAGGTAGGTGTCCAGCGAGTGATGCGGAAATCCGGCAAGTTCTGATGAGGCAGCGTTCCCGTTGTTGCGTTTGGTCAGTGTAATGCCTAGCACGGCTGCCGCCTTGACGGCATCTTCTCCAAAGGTCTCGTAGAAATCGCCCACCCGGAAGAGCAGGATGGCATCCGGGTAGCGCTGCTTGATTGCATTGTGCTGCTGCATGAGGGGCGTTTCCGTCGTGCGTTGTGACATTGCTTGATTTCTTTTGTTTAAATGGTTTCCGCCCTGCTACGGCCTGCAAAAATACGGAAGCCCGGCGGATGGCGTTCTGTGAACCTGTGATGTGCGGAATTCCGACTGGCGCGTGGAAAACCGGCAGCCTGACTTCACTTTCAGGTGGCCGATATGATCCTTGCATCGGCGGACGGATTGATGTAACTTGCAGTATTGACGGGGAGCTTTGATCCGAGGGATCAGGAATCATCCCGTTTCACCCGACAAACAAATCATATGAAAAGGATCCGGTTTTCCCTGCTATTGATGGCCATCTTCGCCATTGCCGGTTGCAGCAAGGAATCAAATATCTCAAAAGCAGATCTGCTCAGCAAGGCCTGGAAATACAAGTCTTTTTCTGCTGCCGCAGGTGCACTGACGGTGGACATCCTCAGCCAGATGCGCCCTTGCGAACTGGATGACATCTACCGTTTCAATTCAAATAAGACTTTTACGGTGGAAGAAGGAGCAACCAAATGCGCCTCGACTGATCCTCAGATCAAAGAAAGCGGCCCCTGGCGCTTCAACGCCTCAGAAACCAAGTTGTATCTCGGAACCGATTCCGTGGAGGTCATTGACCTGACATCCACCAGTCTGCACCTTCGGTTCAATGAGCCCGGACCTCCGGCAGCCATCATTGATGTCATCTACCAGCCGGCTCAGTAATGCTTTCAGACGGCTGACTGATCATTCGGAATTACATCACCGCAAGTTCAACTGTGGATGCTGGAGAAGAAATCAATGGAGGCCCTCGGGCGGCTGACGGTAGAAGAGGCCCGGCTGGTGGGTCGCATTCCTATTCGGGTTGTACTCGATAATGTACGCAGCATGCACAACGTAGGCAGTGTGTTCCGCACGGCGGATGCCTTCCTGCTCGAAGGCATCGATCTCTGCGGGTATACGCCCCGTCCACCTCACCGTGACATCCAGAAGACGGCCTTGGGCGCCACCGAAACGGTCCCCTGGCGGGGATGGGATCATGCTGAGGATGCGGTCAGGCAGCTGACTACAGAAGGCTACAGGGTCTTGGCGGTGGAACAGACGACCGGTTCCATCTTCTTGAATCATTTGGTACTACGTGAAAACGAACGTCTGGCGGTTGTTTTCGGCAATGAAGTGGAAGGCGTCAACAGCGAAGTGATCGCTCAATGTTCGGGCTGTATTGAGATCCCGCAGCAGGGAATGAAGCATTCGCTGAACGTGTCGGTTGCGGCCGGTATGGTTTTATGGGAGATTTGCCGCGGAAGGTTCTAGCTTTGCGGCACGGAAATCCCAAGGCATGATCCGCAAATACCTCTCCCTCGTCAAGTTTTCTCATACCATCTTCGCGATGCCCTTCGCGCTCATTGGCTT
>CAJBZC010000339.1 GCA_903959965.1 uncultured bacterium | reverse complement strand
CCTTCCGGGAATTAAATACATCCATTACGTTGAGTGTGAGCGTCCCGCGTTGCGCGAGGATATCTTTGCTAAAAGACAAGTCGGTGAAGAAATACCCCTTGCGGCTGCCCTGCACGAGTCGCTGCCGGGCTTCGTAGTTCATGCGCAGCTGGATATCCAGGTCGTGCTTGAGGCTGAACCGTGATGTCTGCCGCGCGAACCAGCTGAAGGTCTCAGTCTTGTAAGCAGAGAGGATATTACTCCCATCCACCCGGGCGTGGAAGAAGTTGATGTTGGCATCCATCTTCCACCATTTGCGCAGGTTGGCGCTTCCGGTAGCTTCGATCCCATAAGCTTTTTCGCCCAGCAGGTTTTGCGGTTGGGTGAAGGCGTTGCCCAGTTTGTCCACCTGCCGGATGCGTTCGATCTTTTCCGTGGTGTTCCTGAAATATACTGAGGCGCTGAAGGCTCCCTTGGGAAAGTTTTTCAGATGGCCGATTTCGAATACGTCGCTGAATTCCGGATCGAGATCTGGATTTCCGCCATTGAAATTCCGTGCATCAGAAAAAGTAGAGTATGGACTCAGGTCATTATACACCGGCCTTCTGACACGTCTTGAGTAACTCAGTTGAATACCATGATCGTTCGGCAGGTTGTAGGTCAGGTGTGCGCTCGGAAAAAGATTTCCATAGTTCCTTGGATTGCGTTGACCCGTCTCCCTCAGGATCGTGGTGACATCCGTCCATTCTGCCCGCAGACCGCCCTGATAGCTGAGTTTGCCGTTTCGATTCCCAAGGATCGCGTACGTGGCATGAATATTTTCGTCATATTCAAATATGTTGTCAAGACCAGGAAGCGGATCATAACCGCCTGAGGCGTTGCGTTGTGAAACGACATAATCATTCACCATGTTTCGGAAACTGGTGCGCACTCCCGTTTCGAACTTCCCTTCACTGCCGAGCGGTTTGACATAATCGAGTTGCAGCAGGTACTGCTTCTCCCATTCATCGTTCAGGGAGCGCTGCACGGTTCTGGGTGATGTAGTCACGGGCCTGCCACTGAGGATCTCCGGCCATTGCTCGAAGGTCTGGTCTGAATTCTCCCAATAGTCGAGGTACTTGACTTCCGCTGTCAGTTCATGTCCCTTCTGTGCAAAACTTCGTTTATACGTGGCCGTTATCTCTGTATTCGGCTCCGTTTCATCTTCATCCTGAGTTCTTCCTTGCCGGCTTTGCAGGTTATTCAGGTTGAAGAGATAATCGTCATACACGAAGGTTCTTCGGCGGTTGCCCTGGCTGCGGCGGTAGAGGTAGGCCAGGGTGAGCACGCTTTTCTCGGTAAAGAAATAATCAAGTCCCGCTCGGATGTTATTATTGAAGCCGAGGAGTTCGGCCCGATCCTGCTGCTTCATGATCTGCAGGGTATCTTTTCCGTATAGTTCCTGGGTCATCCGTCCACGGGAGGGTTGAATGCGGTAGGCAACGCCGTAGTTGACGAAGAAGTTGATCTTGTCTTTTCGATAATTGAGATTGGCGGCCAATCCAAAATTGGTCGGTTGTCCGCCGATCACTTCGAAGGATCCGTTGAAGCCCTGTCGACGATCTTTTTTCAGGATGATGTTGATGATGCCGGCATTGCCTTCGGCCTCATATCTGGCGGAGGGGTTGGTGATGATCTCGACCCGCTCCACCATGGCGGCCTGCAGGTTGTTGAGTCCGCTGCCGCCCTTGATGCTGACGAGTCCGGATGGCTTGCCATCGATCAGGATGCGCACGTTGTCACTGCCCCGCAGTTTGACCGTCCCTTCCGGATCGACGGAAACGGATGGGATGTTCATCAGGATGTCATTGGCTGAACCTCCGGCATTGGCGAGATCCTTGCCTACGTTGAAGATTTTTCTGTCCAGGGCCAATTGCATGGAACTCTTTTCAGCCTGCACGATCACTTCCTGAAGTACAGCTACGGCGGGAGACAGACGGATATCCCCGAGATCCTTTTCAGTGGCGGCATCGTTCAGCCTGAAGGCCGCCGATCTGCGCGGCTGATAGCCTGCATATTCAACGATGATCTCATATTCTCCGTTGCCGGTCTCCAGTCTGTACCGACCATCCTGGCCGCTAACGGTGCCTGCCACTGGCGTTTTCCGGCCTGTCTTCATCAGTTGGATGGTGGCACCTGCCATGGGCAGGTTGCCGGCGGAATCGATGACGCGTCCCCGGAGGATGCGGGAGGGCTGCGTCTGGCTGACGGCATGCTCCGGGATGCCTGTCAGGAACAGGATGAACAGCAGCGGAAAAATAAAACGCATGGGTGGGATCGTGGGGATGCGTGTAAGATAGGAGGGTTGGCGGCGACTGGTGAAGGGTTCAGCTTATTTGATCGGGGTGCAGTGTTCTGCGAGGATCCTTACTTTCCCTTCGTGCTTGACGATGGTGATGCTGCAGCGTTGGCGATCATTGAAGACTTCGCCGTGGTAATGTCCTTTACCCTTCCAGACCGTATTTACGACTGCGGTGCTGCCTTCGATCTGCATCGTCTGGGCCTCACGTTCCATGCTCTGAAGGGTGTACACTTCGGATCCGGCAGTCGCCAGCAGACTGGGTCTGTCAAAGGTGTATCCGGATTGGGTGTAATACACATAATGTTGTGACAGCACCGAGTCCACGAGGTTGGCATTCTTTGTCTGCCAGCCTTCGTCGAATTTGGCGATCACAGCCTTGACTTCTGCTTCCGTGAGCAGATCGTCGGATCGGTTGCATGACAGGGCCAGGCAGACCATGCCGGCCAGGAGTATGAGTCGCATGTGATTGAAGGGTTTTACGAACGGAAGTTACTGAATTCGGGTGAGATGTCCCCGCGCCGGCCTTACATCTTCCTGTCGAGCGCGTAGATAAAATTGCGTTTGGGTAATTCTCCGAAATAAGCCACATCTTCTTCCCCTATCTTATGCGCACCGATCCGCCCGATCGCGATCTGCGATCTTAGGTTGTTCGCCCCGATCTGGAAGATGATCCGGTCGACCCATTGGAAAGCATGATCGGTCATCAATTGCTTGGCGATCGTATTGAAGCCCTGGCCCCAGCATCTTCTGGCGAAGAAGGTATAGCCGATCTTTACCTCCCTGGCCTCCGGGTTGTGGTCGTAGAAGCGGCTGCTGCCGATGACCTCTCCATTCGATGCATCCTGGATGAGGAATGCTCCCTCAGAGGCAATGGCTCCTTCAAAAAAGACTTCAAAAACTTCACGGCGGTATCTGTCAGGGTTGGGATGCTGCGCCCAGATCAGCGGGTCAGACGCCACCGAATACAGTACATCCAGGTCTTCCGGGATTAACGGTCGCAGGATGACCTGGTCATGCCGGAGTGTGTAGTTTACAGGGATTAACCAGGATCCGCTCATGGTCGCAAATTTAGAGATCCATTCTTTAACGCAGCCGGGCGATCGCTTCGCAGACGGCGGAAGTGACGATGTCGATCTCTGCTTCCGTCGTGAAACGTCCAAGACTGAAGCGAATGGACGACAGGGCCTCCATGCCAGACAGGCCCATCGCTTTGAGTACATGCGATGGCGCCTCGGTCACCGATGAACAGG
>CAJBZC010000338.1 GCA_903959965.1 uncultured bacterium | reverse complement strand
CTGCCGGTCGACTTTGAAGCTCACCGGCGGCTTTCGGCCTTTTACTACGATCTCTGTCAGGGAAACCTTTTTGGGAATCGTATCGGAGTATGATAACTGTTTCAGGAGACTGTCCTGCTGTTTCTGCTGCACGGGGCTTTGAGCCCACAACATAATCGGGACTGACAGGCATGTCAGCCCGATGCTCACAAATGGAATAAGCATAACGTTCTGAATATACGCCTCAATAGCTTATTCAGCATACATAAAGATGTTGACAGCGTGAAAATGATGAAGGATGCAGACGAAAAATACTGCGTTGTACAATCTGGGTGGGCAGTTCAAACCTATTTAGATCCTATGGCATCACCGAAATACATGAAAAAAGATAAATAAAAAATGACGGAATAATCCTTGGACGACAAGTTTCAGGAATGGTTCAACCCTTGATATTATTGGCTTTTCAAGCTTTTAATCAACATTGGCTGTCATAAAAAAAGAGGAAATCAGGCTTTTTGTCCGATGGCGATGTTCTTACTTTTGCATTGTCAACAGGGAAACACTTAGGTCTCTGATGACAACAACAGCAAGATTTCTATCTCTTTTCATATGGCAAGCAATCGTTAACGGTCGTCTGTTTCTACAGATGACCTTTTTTTTGGGAAGATTCCTGCTCCATCCAATCCGGGGATACATAGAATAAAGACAGCCATCGACCCATCCTGGTTAATCTGGTCTTTCAAGAGGATTTAAGTGGGCTGCATCATTTAGATTCCTGCGTTTCCCGAGCGGGAAACAACCGGATCCCTTCTTGCATTCTTGATTGATGCTTATTAGCCAGAAACAGGCACATGTTAGGATCAAGCCCAATTGGATGTTAGATGACAGCTACCTGAGCTTGCGGAAATGCAGTATTCATTCTAACAGAGAGAATATGCAGCATTTTTGATGCCCGGCAGACAGGGGATTTGGGATTGATTCCCTGCCCAGGGGATCTCCTGGATTGAATTAATGCTGAACCACCGATTTCTGGTCGTGATTGTAGATGATCAACTCATCCGGGAGTAAGTCTGCAAGTTGGATTTCCAATACTTCCGCGATGGTTTTCAACTGACGAATCGTGATGTCTTCATCCTTCTGTTCGATGCGGCTGTAAGTGCTCTGACTCATGTTCAGGCGTTCTGCCATCTCCTGTTGGGACAAACCCAGTTGCTCTCTTCTTCTGCGAATTAATTTGCCAGGCATAACTTTTACATTTTTATCGAAAAACGATTGATTGATACCAATACCTTTTTTTACAATATCCACTGTGTTTTGTTCAACGCAGTGGTTGATTTATGCGTGATTTTTCATTTTTTCCAGATCACTGCAAGCGAGACGCCAAATGGTAGATCGGTATTGCGCAGCAGCGGACGTTCCAGCGAGAAGATCGCACCGAATAGCCAATCCGTTACGGGGTGTTGCAACCATTCATTGTCGGGCTTCAGGGAGGAGCTCCTTCGCTTAAAAAGGCGCCCCAATCTTCTCGCCAACCAGATCATTGGAAAGAGGAGGGTATTGAAATATGTGGCACGTAAGAGTTTCCCCTGCGAAAACAGCTGCAGCAATTGACTTTTTTGATATCTCCTGAAATGCAGATTAACCACATCGTGGTCACTCCACAAAGACATGTAGGCAGGCACGGTCACAAACACTAGCCCTCCGGGTTTACAGACCCTCAATAATTCTTCGATAGCTTTTGTGTCGTCTTCGACATGTTCCACCACATCGAAAGCACAGACCAGGTCAAAGGACTCCTCTGCGTAGGGCAGCTCCGTGATGGAACCCTGCATTACATCCAATTTCAGCACATCCCGGCAGTAATCAACGCAGGGCTGATCGTATTCCAGGGATGTCACCCGACCGAATGATTGGAGCAGTTCTGTCGATCTTCCGGTCGCCGCGCCAACATTCAGGATTTCCGGCCGGGAAGATGACGGGATGACAGTTCTTGCCATATCAGACAAAAGCCGGCCCCTGACACGAAACCACCAGTGTTCGCGCTCAATGCGATGATATTGATCAAGAAATGCCCTGTTCATGTTTGATCGGTGAAAAAATAGTATTCATTCGACACTATTCACTTATTGAATACCGAATGGCATAAAATTCGTCCGAATATAATACCTATTAGCCGTTTGTCAATTATAAAAGCAGAAAATGTATATCTTGTAATACCAAAACAACAAAATGTCTTCCCATTTCGGACAGCCTTCCAGGGGTGTCAGGCGCTATCAACGCGTGCTGACTTGGCTATGGTTTCTGTTGCCGGTCATAGCCGTATCGCTGAAACTGGGGCTCGGACAGGGTGCATACAACAACTACCTGATCTATAAATATGTATTTCATCACGTGTTGGAGCAGGTAGATCTCTATGCATTCTATCCTGAGGATCATCTGTATCAAAATCATTATGGCCCCAGTTTTTCGTTGTTGATTGCGCCATTCGCGTTGTTGCCTGATCTTGTGGGGGGCCTCCTGTGGGTGATTGCTGGGGCTGCCACCCTGTTTATTGCATTGCGTTCATTGCCTGTTTCTCTTACAGCTCGCTGCGTGTTGATGGGTATTGTACTGGTGGAAATGACCGGATCCCTGCAAAATCTTCAGTTCAATACGATGTTATGTGCCTGGGTGATCCTGTCATGGGGCTTTCTTCGACAGGGAAAGGTGTGGCCGGCTGCCTTCCTCATTTCCGGGGGTATGCTCGTCAAGCTGTATGGTATCCTGGGGATCATGTTTACGCCATTCAGCGGCAGGTATGGCCGAATGTTGCTGACGATGATCGTTGCAACCGTTATATTGGTGACACTACCCATGTTGTTCTCGGATCCGGAATTCATCTTAAAGTCCTATTACGACTGGTATCAGCGACTGGTAGGCAAGAATGCGGAGAATATTGGCACCAACCTTACAGATGGCATGCAGGATCTATCGGCCATGGGGATGTTCCGGCGGATCTCGGGTTTATATGAGATTTCCAATGGCTGGTTCCTGGTGCCGGCCGGATTGCTGATGTTGCTGCCGTTGATTCGTCGGGATCAGTGGGAGGATCCCCGATTTCAAATGAACTACCTGGCCCAGCTACTGATCGGGATGGTCGTATTCAGCACCTCCGCAGAATCACCCACCTATGTGATCGCTGTTACCGGTTTCGGAATCTGGTTCATACAATACCTGCCAAAGCCTTCTGCAGTTGCTTGGACACTGCTGATCAGCGTCATCATCCTGACCATACTCTCTCCGACTGATATATTTCCCCGAACGTTCAGGAAAGAATTTGTAAGCCGTTATGGCCTCAAAGCCCTGCCCTGTGTAGCTGCCTGGTTTGTAATCACCTGGGAACTCTTGTCCGGTCGTCACCTGAAAACAGATCATTACCATGCCGATCCAGGTATTACTTCCCGCCCATAACGAATCCGGAAATATCCGGGCGATCCATGCGGAGATCTGCCAGGCGCTGGAGCCAACAGGCTATGAATTCTCAATCCTGTTCATCGATGATGGCAGTACAGATGACACCCTCGATCGCATCAAGGATCTGGCT
>CAJBZC010000337.1 GCA_903959965.1 uncultured bacterium | reverse complement strand
TGCATTGCCCTTGAAGGCATTATAGTCCTCGATAAAATCGCTATGACAATATGATCTTTTGTACAGAATGTGTTTCCTGATGTCTGTGCCCGTATGTTTCTGAAGGCGATCCGCCATCATGTCGAAATACTTATCGCGCACATCCTCCCCGTCTCCACCCAGACCAGCTGCCAGCGGGATCAGAAAGAAGAGGTTCTCGCATCCTTCCGGGGCAACCGTGGGATCTGTCACACTCGCTGCACTGAGATAGAACAAAGGCTTTTCAGGCCATTGTTTAGTGATGTAGATATCCCGTGCATGTGGATCGAAGGGCTCATCGAAAAAGAGCATGTGATGCTGCAATCCCGGAAGCCTGGTATCCAGCCCCACATAATACAACAGGGAACCAGGTGCCATGACCCGGCTATCCCACCATGCTTCCGTATGACTTCGGTATTCGGCAGGGAGGAGATGCTGTTCGACATGGTGATAGTCGGCTCCTCCAATGATCACATCCGCCTCAAATCGCTGACCGTCATCTGTCACCACACTGCGCGCCACACCCGTTTTCACTTCAATATTTTTCACATTGCAACCAAAATGGAAAGTCACTCCCAACTCGGTCGCCAGCTTGTGCATACCCTCCACAATAGCGTACATGCCGCCCTTGGGGTACCAGGTCCCCAGTTTGATGTCGGCATAATTCATCAGGCTGTAGAGCGCCGGGGTGTCTTCAGGCCTGGCCCCCAGGAAAATGACCGGAAACTCCATGAGCTGCCGGATCTTGGGATGCTTGAAATACTTACCGACGTGGTTTTTGATGGAATTGAAGACATCCAGTCGGAAAAGTCCTTTGATCAGTTCAAGGTCGATGAGTTCTCCCAGCGACTGCCCCGGCTTGAAGACCAACTTGTTGATGCCCACCCGATACTTGTATTCCGCCTCCCGCATGAAATCGTTCAAACGGGCGGCAGCACCGGGCTCCAGACTTTCCAGCAGGTCACAAAGCTCCTCGTAGGAGGCGGGAATATCCATTGGGCCATCGTTCCAGTATATCCGGTACGAAGGATCGAGGCGGACCAATTCATAGTAATCGGAAACCTGACGGCCAAACTGGGCGAAGTAGCGCTCAAAAACATCTGGCATCCAGTACCAGCTCGGGCCCATATCGTAGGTAAAACCCTCTGCACTGAACTGTCGGGCCCTGCCACCCGGGATCTCATGCTTTTCCAACACCTGCACCTGCCAGCCCGCGCGCGCCATAAAGGAGGCTGCAGACATGCCTGCAAAACCACTTCCTATAACAATGGCCTTTTTTGACAATGGTAAAAATTAAGAAATGATAAGTAGGCTCCTGGAAGCGGAACCATAAACTGCTCAGAACCTGCTGATCTGTTCCTTCAAAAGCCTTCTGGCAAAGTGAATACGACTCTTAATGGTTCCAAGCGGTTCTCCAAGTGCGTCAGCGATCTCGTGGTACTTGTACCCTTCAAAATACAACATGAAAGGTTGCTTGAATATGTCCGGGAGATTGTGTACCGCTGCACGAATATCCTTGAGGCGAAGGTTACTCTCTGCACCATTGTCGATCGTCGACTGATTATAGTTGATCAGAAAATCATTCGGCGTACTGTCGAAGATCGTATTCTGCTTGGCCTTGCGACGATAGTTGTTGATAAAGATGTTGCGCATGATCGTATAAAGCCAGGCCTTGATATTGGTACCTACGCTATACTTCTCATGATTCGCCAATGCCCGGAACATGGTCTCCTGTAGGAGATCCTTCGCCGATTCCTGATCCTTGGTGAGCGTAACGGCAAAAGGCTTCAGAAACTCAGTATTCTGAAGCAGCAGCTGGTTGAACTCTTTTGTGGACATGGCCTTTTGTTTATTTATTACATGCTAAAGCTAAACAAAAACCATGTATGGAAGCGTTTTTTTGTTTAATTATTTTGTTAAAATATGAAACAGAAAAGTCCCGATGAGTTTAACCACCGGTTAATCAATCAGGATGACGAAAAAAGGAATAAGGAGAAGACGAAGGATCAGGCGAGGGATCCGATGAATTCGGTGACTTCCTGAAGGGAGCGCTTGAAGTGAACGGCCTGGGGGATTTTTTTCTCGTAAGTGTTTGCGAGACGACCAGATATGAGGAAGGGGACATTATCAAACTTCTTCACGGCCTGGGTAATGAACCGATCAAAGTTGAAGCCGTGGGAAACTGAAGTGAGATGGGTGAACAGGAAATCAGGCTTCAGTTCACGAATGACGTATTGAACATCGTCGATCGGAACATTGGCGCCCAGATACAATACCTTGACACCTCTGGATTTGAGCAAATAATAAACAAAAAGGAGACCCAGCTCATGATATTCTCCCTCCGGCAGGAACAACAGGCCTGTTTTTTCTACGCTCAACAGGGATTTGGCGGAATCGATGGCCACGATCATCTTCTGCCGGATGATGTTTGACATCAAATGTTCCTGGGCGGGGATGATGTGGCCGGTCATCCAGAGTACGCCGATACGCTCCATGAAAGGGAAGATGATCTGATTGATGGTCTTCTCAATCCCCCTGTGCTTGATATAATCGGACAGGCTGGCCTCAAAGGCTTCCGTATCCATATCGACCATGGTTTGTATCAGATCGTTGATGACACGTTCCTGCTGGGCCAGTGCATTGTTGAGGGTGATGATCTTTTCATTGATCTCGGGTTCAGACATCCTGTCAATGTGGGATATCTTATAACCATACTTGTTCAGCAGGGCGATATTCAGGATCTTCTTGAGCTCCTCGTTCGTGTAATAGCGAATATTGGTGTTGGTCCGGTTGGGCTTCAGGAATGAATAGCGCTGCTCCCAAATACGGATGGTATGGGCCTTGATTCCGGTCAGATTCTCCAGATCCTTAATGGTGAAAGCGTTCATCAGGATATAGAAACAACGACTTGGCTGAATTGTTCACTGATCTTGGCATCTGCGGCCGTATCAGAAAACTAAAGTGTGATTCAACACTCCCTTTTCGTCCAGGAGTTTGCGCAATGGGGGGGTGAATGGCAGTTCCTGCAGGGCCATGAGATGCTTCTCGTGGTGGATATCCGTCCCGAGCATATCAATCAGATTATGCTTCACCAGGTATTCGGCCGCCTGCTTGACCGCACCGCCGTAGTATCCACCAAAGGAGAGCAGGTTGCTTTGGAAAAGGCAGCCCATATCCCTGATCTCGGCATAGGCAGAGGGTTTGGCATGGTAGAAGCCGTAGCGCTCCGGATGGGCGAACACAGGCTGGTAACCCTTCATCTGTATTTCGAACAGGATCTCCTTTAGATGTATCGGGGGGCTGACAAAAGAGATTTCCACTAACACAAACTTGTCTTTCAGGGTCAGCATCGGTACCTTCTTGGCCAACATCACATCAACATTCCCGTCGAGCAGATACTCAGCGGCGTACCTGATGTTCACCTCCTCGTTACGTTCCTGGATATGATCCTGAAGGTTGTCATAGGCATGCTGTATCGTCCGCTTATTATTGCGGAAAAGATCCTCCATGACATGGGGAGTGGCAATGAATCTTTTGTACCCCAGTTCCTGCAATCCCTTGATCAAGATCATGGAAGTTTCTGGATCCGGGGAACCGTCGTCAATTCCGGGCAGGATATGGGAATGCATATCCGTTTCCAGTCGGTGGAACGGGAATTTATCCTGTGGCTTATTCCTTTTAAAGAATGAAAACATCCGGTTCGGAGGTTGGCGGTGCCTTTTTCATGGTGAGTTCAGTTGCAAAAATACCGAATCACCTCCGATTTTTATCGAGACTTATACTCTTCGTAGACACTTTTTATCCCCGATTCCAGATCTATGGCGTGTGTCCACCCAAAACTGTGGAGTTTGGAGACATCCATCAGCTTCCTTGGAGTACCGTCCGGCTTGGAAAGATCATGCACGATTTCACCTTCGTAACCTACGATCCTACTGACCATACGAGCAAGTTCTCCGATCTCAATATCCTCGCCGGTGCCAATATTTACCAGTCCTTCCTCATGATAGTTGTGCATGAGGTAGATGCAGGCTTCTGCCAGATCATCGACATGCAAGAACTCTCTCCGGGGCTTGCCCGTACCCCAGAGGGTTACGGAAGGAGCGCCAGACAACCTGGCTTCGTGGAATTTCCGGATCAGCGCCGGCAATACATGGGAATTATTCAGATCGTAATTGTCATTGGGTCCGTAGAGATTGGTAGGCATGACCGAAACGAAATTGCATCCATATTGCGACCGGTAGGCGTCGCATAACTTAATCCCTGCGATCTTGGCGATCGCGTATGGTTCGTTGGTAGGCTCCAGCGGGCCGGTCAGCAGGTAATCCTCCTTCAAAGGCTGTGGTGCCAGTTTGGGGTAAATGCAGGAAGATCCCAGAAACATCAATTTTTTAACGCCTTGCTGCCAGGAAGCATGGATGATGTTATTTTGGATCATCAGGTTGTCATACAAGAATTCTCCCCGATAGGTGTTATTGGCGAGAATGCCTCCCACCTTGGCCGCTGCCAGGAATACATATTCCGGCTTTTCCTGTTCAAAAAAAGCCGCTACAGCTGCCTGATCACGCAAGTCCAGCTCACGGGATGTGCGCAAGATGAATTGATCTTGTCCGGCCTGCTGCAGTTTGCGGAGGATGGCAGAACCCACCATGCCCCTGTGACCTGCGATATAGATCCTGCTGTGTTTTTCCATATACGTTGTGAATGCTGAAGATTCCTATTCGTATTGATTTTTGACGGCGAAGCCCGAGTTCAACAGCAGTTTTTCCCGCTTGAAATTTTCCACATCCGAACGCATCATGTCAGCCACCAGCATCGGCAGATCAAAGATCGGCTTCCAGCCAAGCTTCTCATGGGCTTTCGTCGGATCGCCAATCAGCAGATCGACCTCTGTCGGACGATAGTATCGCGGATCCACGGCCACTACTTCCTTTCCAATCGGAAGGACATAGTCAGGATGACTGCAGGATTTCACGAGGCCTATTTCCTGTTCGTTCTCCCCCGTGAACTCGAGTTCGATGCCGAGTTCGCCGAATGCCATCCTGACGAAATCTCTCACCGGTGTGGTCACACCCGTTGCCAGTACATAATCCTCGGGCGTATCCTGCTGCAGGATCCTCCACATGCCTTCGACATAGTCTTTGGCATGACCCCAGTCGCGACGCGCGTTGAGATTGCCCAGATAGATCTTGTCCTGCAGGCCGAGTGCGATCTTGGCAGCACCGCGGGTGATCTTGCGGGTCACGAAGGTCTCACCCCGCAGAGGTGACTCATGATTGAAGAGGATGCCGTTGACTGCATACATACCATAGGCCTCGCGGTAATTCACCGTGATCCAGTAAGCGTAAAGTTTGGCGACGGCATACGGAGAGCGCGGGTAGAAAGGGGTTGTCTCACTCTGAGGAACAGCCTGTACCAATCCGTAAAGTTCGGAGGTGGATGCCTGATAGACGCGGGTCTTATGTGTAAGACCGAGCAGGCGAACGGCCTCCAGGATGCGTAATGTGCCGATGCCGTCGGCGTTGGCGGTGTACTCCGGCGTTTCGAAACTTACATGCACGTGGCTCATCGCCGCCAGGTTGTAGATCTCGTCCGGTTGGGTCTCCTGAATGATGCGGATCAGGTTGGTGCTGTCGGTCAGATCTCCGTAATGGAGTTGCAGACGGATCTGCTTTTCATGCGGATCCTGATACAGATGATCGATGCGATCGGTATTGAACATTGAACTTCTCCGCTTGATACCATGCACCGTGTATCCCTTTTCCAGCAATAATTCGGCGAGATAGGCACCATCCTGTCCGGTGATGCCTGTGATGAGAGCGACTTTGCCCATGTCAGTTCAGCGTTTTTTAGTGTTGATTCAACAGTTATCGAAGCGTTATTCAATGTATAACGCAGGTTCATATCCTAAAGTATCCGTATATGCGGCACAAAGGAAAAGCAAAGTTCGCAAGACGCGGGCCACCCCGTGAAAATTATGAATGAATGGGCAGGAATTGCCCGATTTTCCGAAGCGGTTTCAACCAGAGGGTGAACCAATAAGGCTTCATTCCATTGACAGTCCACGCCAGTCGGTCGTTCAGATTGGCCTTTAGCCTTGCCTCCATCGAAGCGTTACTCGCACCGCCAGCCCGCATTTTCACGAGTGTGCGGGGGATATAGGCCAGCCTGGCACCATGTCGGTGAACCATACGAAGCATCAATTCATAATCACCGCAGGTGCCCATATCCAGATTGAATCCGCCATGCTTTTCGTAGAGCCTGCGACGAACAAAAAATGCGGGATGCGGAGGCATCCATCCCCAGCGAAAGCTGCCCGCTTGATAGCTGCCGGCCTTCCATCTTCTGGTCACCCGGCTGCTGTCTTCCGGGGCAATATAGTCGAGGTCGCCGTAGACAGCATCCACATCCGGATCCCTGAATCGTTCGGCAATGTCCTGAATGACCCTTTCATCGGCATAGAAATCATCTGAATTCAGGATGCCGATGACCTCTCCTTCGGCCATCCCGATGCCCTTGTTCATGGCATCATAAATTCCCCGGTCAGGTCCGCTGGACACCTTTTGAAGATGGGCATGCTGCGCTACGATGGACAATGTGTCATCGGAAGACCCGCCATCCACGATGATATGTTCGATATCCGACCAGGTCTGACGCCGAACGGAATCAATGGTATCCTGGAGGGTGCGGGCCGACTGGAAAGTGGCGGTGATGATCGAAATTTTCATCATTATGCGTCAGGCATCACGCTGTACGATGCAGTTCTCCATGACCAGCATGTCCATCTGCGTACGCAGGTAGCAATCCAGTGCCTCTTCCGGTGTGTTTACAATGGGTTCGTTCTCGTTGAAGGATGTATTCAGCAGGATGGGGACGCCGGTCTTTTGACGAAAGCGCTCGATCAGATCATAATATCTGGGAGACACCTTACGGTCAACCGTCTGCAGCCGGCCTGTTCCATCGGCATGCGTGACGGCCGGGATGACGGCATGCTTCTCCGGACGGATCGGGAATACCTTTTCCATGAACGGCACATCGTCCGTCTTCGTGAAATATTCGCTGGTGTATTCCTTGAGAATGGAAGGGGCGAAGGGCCGGAAACTCTCCCGGCGCTTGATCTTCAGGTTGAGCAGATCCTTGGCCTTTGGATTGCGCGGATCCGCAATGATCGAGCGACCGCCCAGGGCACGCGGGCCGAATTCCGCCCTGCCATTGAACCAGCCCACCACACCGGGTTCTATGAGCTTATCGGTCACGACATCATATAGCTCCTCGTCCGACAACCGACGATATGAAATACCCCGCGACTTCAGGACAGCTTCGATCTCTTCATTCGTGAAGCGTATGCCCGTGTATGCCGACCATATCGCCGGGTTTCTCGGCATGCCCAACACGTGATGATACTGATACAGGGCAGATCCCATGGAAATGCCCGCATCATGCCCCGCGGAGGGGATATAGACTTTTTCAAAACGAGTGGCCTCGGCCATCTTTCCGTTGGCGACGGAATTTTGAGCAACACCGCCGGCCACACACACATTCTTCAGTCCCGTGCGTTCGCGCAGATTCCGCATCACATGAAAAATGATCTGTTCGGTGGCGCGCTGCACCGAACTCGCCAAGTCCTTGTGGTACTGTGTCAGTTCTTCTCCCCGCTGGCGAACCGGCCCGAACTCCTTCACAAAATGCTCAGAATAAAGGTTCCCAACCTTTGGAACATGATCGACATATTCGAATCCGGCCTTGGCGGGCGGCACGAAGAACCGATCATCCCAGGTGAACAGTCCGTTCGGCAGGAATCGGATGATCTTCATGACCTGATCGACGTATTTCGGTTCTCCGTAAGGCGCGAGTCCCATCACTTTATACTCATCGCCGTAATGCGGGAAGCCCAGGTACTGGGTGAATGCAGTATAGAAGAAACCCAGAGATACCGGGAGTCCAACACTGTCCAGCACTTCGATCTTCGTACCCCTGCCGATGCCGATCATGGTGGTGGTGAAATCACCGGAGCCATCGATCGATAGCAGGGCGGCCTCTTCGAACGGGGAGGCGAAAAAGGCCGAGGCGAGGTGGCTGCGATGGTGTTCGATGTTGCGGATCCGGCTTCGGACATGCGATTCGGAAACTGTTGCATCCACGTCTCTGAACAGATGATCGAGGCGGCTGACTTCGCGACTGTTACCCAATCTCTTGAAAGCGGCGAGCAATAGCGATGGATTGGAGATGAGGTAGTTCAGCTTCTGGAACAGTTTTGCTTTCGGGTCGCGACCGATGGTGATATGATCAACCTCTTCCAGGCTGATGCCGGCTTCCCGCAAACAGAATTGAATAGCTTGCACCGGAAATCCGGCCCAGTGTTTCACACGGGTGAAGCGTTCCTCCTCTGTTGCGGCGATCATCACACCGTCTTTGAAGATGGCGGCGGAAGAGTCGGCATGGAAGGCGTTCAGTCCAAGGATATACATGATGAGAATTGAGTGATGTAGTTTTTTCTGTCGGGTCTGTCTTCTGCGGTGGATCTGGCCAGGGTCCATGCACCCCGGCACCATTCAGTGAGTTTCTCCAAATCAAATTCGGCAGCTTGTTCAATGCTCTGCCGGAAAAGAGCGGTCTCTTTCAATGAAAGATCCCAGCCAGCCTGATTTAGAGCGAGACCGCGCCATGGTGTCTGATCACTGATCAGCACGGGTCTGCCGGCAGCCAGGGCCTCATAAATGGAGTGACCGAAGTTTTCACCGCGGGTAGGAAGCGCAAAAATATGATTTGACCGGATGATATCGGTGATCTTGTCGTGTGGAACATCCTCCCGGAAGTCAACAGAGATGTTGGAAGGAAGAGATTCCGCCAGTTTCCGACAACGAGCTGCATAGACATCATCCTCCCGCGTCATGATCACGGTCAGGCAGACCTGCTGGTCGATGCCTGCCAACAGCTGAAGGAGATAGTCGAGCTGCTTGATCGGATGGGCCCGGCCGATAAACACCATGCGGAGAGTGCCCGGCTCCTTGTCTGCCGGAGGCACGAAATCAGGCACCGGGGCAGGCAGATTTCCAAGTCGATTGACCTCTGTGTTTTGTCCAAACCAGCGTTGGACATCCGAGACTTCCTCATCGTTCGTGGCCTGAAATGTGATCAGTCTTCCAATGCCCATGAAACGCAGCACTGACAGAAATACCCGCTTTCGCAGGGGTTTGACCGCCAGTGCGGATGCCATCAACATACCCCTTGGCGCCAGCAGGATCCGGGCTTTTGTTCCCCCGAATCGACAAAACATCAACGGATAGATGGTCATGTACCGGGAGAACATGCTGTTCAAATAGATATGATCCGGCCGGACAAGACGGATCATCCCCGTAATACTGGTCCAGGAAAGTCGCTCGGGTGACAGATAACAAACCTGATGCCCGCCAATTTTGATCCACGCGTCGGCCAGGATACCGGGGTATGACTCATGCATGCCGAGATCCCGGTCGGTCGTAAATACATAGATGTCCAACACCTGATCAAGCTGGGCAGCGAAATTCACAACGGAGCGGATGGGGCCGCCGGCACGGAAGCCGGGCGTATACCAATCGGCCATGACCAATACCCTCGGTCTTCGCTTTCCCTGAATATCCACTGCTTGATGCATCATTCCACCCCGTTCTTTTCCATCCAGTGTTCCAGCACCACGAATTGCCAGAGTTCCGACCAGCTGATGTTTTTATCCCCCGCCAGGAATCTTTGCCAATAAGCGAGCAGTGGTTTGGCCTGGATGAAATCACGTTCTGACAGATTACGGATCCTCAGTTCGCAGAATTCCCGCAGTGCCCCACGCATCCAGAGCGGGAACGGGAAGAGGAATCCCTGTTTTTTGCGGTGCACGATCTCGTCGGGCAGCAGCGGGGAGACGGATTCCACCAGCAGGGATTTCGGATAGACCGGTCGCTTGATCGCATCAGGCACCTGCAGCATGAAACTGACAAGTTCGTGGTCGAAAAATGGCTCGCGCACTTCGAGCGCATGAGCCATACTCATCTGATCAGTATCCTTCAGCAGGGTCTGTTGTGTATATCCAAGGAGTTCGGAGGCCGTAACCTGACTGAACAGGGGCAGGCGTCTGAGTTCCGGTGCCCGGGCTTCAAGCATACGCTGGAAATGTCGGTCAGCTGCCGGATCCCGGTGAGTTAGTCGACCGATCATTCGTTCAGACAGTATCCGACGGAATTCGGGGTATGTGCTGCTGATCGATACATCTTTCGCACGCAACAGGGCGGCCATCCGGTGATGTCTTGACGTGCCGGAAAGATCCAGCAGCGCCGCTCCGAGCCTTCGGATCAGGCCGCTGTGGGCAAATGCCTGTTGATATTTCTGCAGGGATAGGAACTTTTGAAAAAACGGGTATCCCGCAAATAATTCGTCGCCTCCTATGCCGGAAAGCGCCACACGGATACCTGCTTCACGTATCGCCTTGGAAACCACATAGGTATTGGTTCCATCACCGCTGGGGATATCCATGGCATCGAGGGCGGGACCGAGCTGATCCAGGTAATCATCCGGTGTCAGCCTGATGGTCGTGTGTCGGGTGTTGAAGCGCTCCGAGACCTTGACCGCGAAGGCCGATTCATCATAGTCCTTCTCGGTGAAAGAGACATTGAAGGTGGATGGCAGGTCTGCGGATACTTCCGCCATCAGTCCCACCACCACACTGGAATCGATGCCGCCGGAAAGGAAGGCGCCGACCGGAACATCACTCACCAGGCGTTGTTCCACGGCCGTGCGGAGCAGGCTGCGTATCTGATGCCTGACGGCGACCGGATCAGCCATATCCACATCAAAGTGATGAGGATCTGTGACCGACCAGTATCTTCTGGTTTCAATGCCTGTGGCGGAAACCCGCATCCAGGAACCGGCTTCAAGTTGACGGATTCCGGCAATTGGGGACGTCGGGGCTCCGAACGACTGGAAGGAGAGATAATCCGCGATCGCGGAGGGCTCCAGACGACGGGAGATTAATCCGGAGGCGAGGATCGACCTGATTTCTGATGCGAAGACCAGCATTCCGTCATGATCCGCATAGTACAGTGGTTTGACCCCGAGCCGGTCGCGACAGATATGCAACACTTTTTCTATCCGATCCCACACGGCAAAGGCGAACATCCCCTTGAACCGGTCGATGCAGGCCTGTCCCCAAGCAGCGAAAGCAGCCACCAGTACTTCCGTATCACTGCTGGTCCGGAAGGGATAGTCGGGCAGCATGCGGCGTACTTCGCGGTAGTTGTATAACTCTCCGTTGAAGACGAGCGTGTACCTGCCGGAAACGTCCGTGAAGGGTTGGTTGGCAGCATCGGAGAGGTCGATGATCGACAGCCTTCTATGTCCGAGGGCAATGCCCTCCTCGGCGATGTATCCGCCGGCATCTGGTCCGCGATGCACCATAGCGTCGCACATGGACCTGATGGTCGATGCATTGGTGGCTTGCCCGTCCTGCCTGAATATTCCGGCTATTCCGCACATATTGTTTCGTAAACTTCGTGATAGAATGCACTGAATTCAGCGGCCCTGGCTTCCGGCGAGTACCGTTCTGCGACCACGAGGCCTCTTCTGATCAGGGCTTCCCGATAAGTGCTTTCACGAATCAACCTGAGCAGGCCTTCGCGGATGGACGCAGGCTGCAATGGATCCACCAAACAGGCGGCTCCTTCCGAGATCTCCCGCATGGGAGATATATCGCTGGTCAACACGGCCCTGCCGGCCCTGAACCCTTCAATCACGGGCAGGCCGAACCCTTCGTATAGCGAAGGGAAATAGACGATATCCGCATTTTCATATTCCTGTGCCATTTCAGCCTCCGTCAGGCCATGTCTTATGTCATGCGAAATGTTCAGTCGCCTTAACACGCTTTTTTGCCCGGCATCTGGCTTGCCGATGATCACAAGATGGCAGGGAATACCGGCCATGGCTTCGCAGGCGCGTGTAAAATTCTTGTTTTCCGTGAGCCCGATGAACAGCAGGCGGGAGACATCCTGTCGGAAAATCCTCGGAGTATATTCCAACAGCGGCGACACAGGATTGGGAATGACCCGGATCTTTTCAGGCTTGCAACGGGTCAGTCTGACGATCTCCTCCTTTGTCTTTTCGGAAATGGCATGAATATAAGCCGCATGCCTTACAGGAATATCTAACAGTATCCATTTGATGATCCTGGTCTTAAGATTCCGGTTCCGAACAAAAAAACCACAATCGTGAATGGATATGATGGTACGTCTGCCCGGCAAGACTACGGACACATAGGTGGAATCGCCCGTCATGTGCCATAGGTCGGAGGCATTACGGCTCTGGTAGTTCCTCAGAAAGCGAAGGTTTCGGAGGGAGACACCCATATCTGGCAACTCCACCGTTCCGGGCTTATCGGTCGACGGCCAGGCCGCCAGGATCCGAGAGAATACCGATTCGATGCTGAAAAACCGGGGGTTTTTCCGGCGGAATACGAGGGTGACCTTCATGAGTATACCTTCACGTCGTTCAATCTGGCTCGTTCCGTGCGGGCCGACTTGCCAAACCAACGAGGCAGTATGCGATACAATATCCAGATGAAGAATGCAGTCTTTATGAATGAATTCAAAATCTGAAGGGTGTCTGTCTCTGCCGAATAAGTGATCTGATAGAACATCACCGGCAGCCACAACACCAGCAGCGGTGTCTTTCGACTGATCCGGAATACAATCCCGTACACCCATCTGATGAAAAGACCCAGCAGCACCATGAACAGGATCGCCGTCCGCGATCCGAAACTTCCGTATGCCTCCCCCAACGGACCCACGTTCATGGAGGTGACCAGGTTCATTTTCTTGCCGGCATAATACTGCATGTTGAAACGCCCACCCGCCTCCGGCTTGTCTGGCCAAAGGAATCTCGGTACAAAGCTCGACAAGATGGTTTTGAACAGGTATTTTCCGTCATCAAAGGGTTGAATGGTGGGGATCCTTTGCATCACCTGGGTGACGATGTTACCCTGGTTCATCCTGGTGTAAATAAGAAAGAAGTTGCGTTCTTCAAAGAAGGATGAGCCCTGTTGGAGATTTTCAAAGAATAACACAGCGAAGGTGGCGGCCTTGTTGTCCCGGATCTCCGAATTTCGGATCATCTTCCGATAGGTAGTCTTTGTATTCTGCAGTACCACCACAAAGAATATGGCAAAGAGAAAGAAGGAAATCTTACGACCCAGGGAAACTTTACTTCCCATGAAGAAATAGGAAAATATGGTAATGCCCATATAGGCCACGATCGTGAACATGCCGATCAGGATACCGTTCAAAATGATGAAAACGATGAATATGAACAGGATCACATTTCTGTAAGGCAGATCTTCCGTGTATTTGACATATAGCATACCTGCGAAAGAGGTAAAAAAGAGGATGACGCCGATGTATTGCAGTGCAACGGGCAGGAGCTCGTTGAGGACCAGCGCCACCACGCCGATCAGCATGATGGCCACACCCACCGCCTGGTCATGTACAAGGATTCTGCGGCATTTCTCGAAAGTCACTTTGAGGGTATCTCCTTCGTCGGATGAACCTTCGTTTCGCATGGGAATAGACAGCATCATGCAAAAACCGGCAATGGCCGGCAATGCGAGGTTGAAATAATCAGCCTCCGGGACCAACATGTATTTTTTGAAGGCTCTTGAGAGCGGATTCTGGAAATTATACACCTTATAACCGAGCAAAGGCATATCCAGACAGGTGAATATGTACAGCGCCGCGATAGACTCACGCAACACAATTCCCCGACCCAGCTTGTCAAGAATCGACAGTATTGCGGCGATGGTGATCGCGGTGACGAGTTCCACGTTCATCGCGTCCGTGATCAGCGAGACCACGAAAACC
>CAJBZC010000336.1 GCA_903959965.1 uncultured bacterium | reverse complement strand
GGCCGGTGTCGTGACAGGGGGGGGCGGTAAGGCGGGTGTGTCAGCTTCAGTGTTTACTGAAGTGCGGATGCGGGCAATGACGGCACCGATGGGCACTACGTCATTCTCGCCGTAGAGGGCTTCCTCCAAAATGCCTTCCTCCGTCGAAGGGACTTCGCTGTCGACCTTGTCGGTGGCGATGTCCATGAGTGTTTCATCCTGTTTGACGAAATCCCCCGGCTTTTTGTGCCAACGCAGGATCGTCGCTTCCATGATGCTCTCACCCATCTTGGGCATCACTACCTCTTTCAGGGCCATATGTGGTTAGGTTTGAGGAAAGCCTTGACGGTTATTTTTGAGCCAACCGTCAAACTATTATTGTAAAGGTATTGATTTTGTGATTATTTTAATTATTGGTTGATATAGCGATTGGTCTTTATTCCAAATCATGGATAGCGGATGAATTTCCGGAGTGCATTCAGTCCGTGCATGGCGGTGAGTTCGATGTTCCGCATCCGGTCGAACCGGAAGTGGAACTGACTGGCAGACTCCCTATCCTGTCCGGCGAGGCCAACCCAGACGGTGCCGACGGGTTTTTCTGTGCTGCCGCCGCCAGGTCCCATGATGCCTGACGTAGCGATGGCGAAATCGCTGCCGGCGGCGAGCCTGGCACCGCGAGCCATCTCCAGCACCGTCTCCCGGCTTACGGCCCCATGCGCCTTGAGGGTTTCCGCCCGAACGCCGAGCTGTGATTCTTTCATCGCATTGGAATAACTGATGATGCCGCCCTGGAAACATTCGCTGATGCCGGGGATCGAGGTGAACAGATGCGCGATGTATCCTCCCGTGCAGCTTTCGGCAGTGGCGAGGGTCTGTCTACGCTGGAGCAGAATTTCAGCCACGACCTGCGGCAGGGTCTTGTCGGCATCCACTACCATGACGTCCGTCACCTGCTGCTTGAGCATATCGAATTCTGCCTCCAGTTCCGCTTCCAGACCGGGACGGTCACCCGTGGCGGTGAGGCGCAGTTTTACCATGCCATAACTGGGCAGATAGGCCAGTTTGATGTTCTTGGGGAGCATGTCCTCGAATTCGCTGATGCGTTCTGCGAGGAAGGATTCGCCAATGCCGGCGGTGAGCAGGGTGCGGTGCAGGACGGGACTGACATCAAACCGTTCAAGGAGATTTGGGATCACATCGTTGGTCATCATGCCCTTCATTTCATGTGGTACACCCGGCATGCTGACGAAGATCCGCTCGTTCTTTTCGAACCACATCCCCGGGGCCGTGCCGCGTCGGTTCTGGATGACGGTACAAACATCCGGAACGTCCGCCTGCCGTAGGTTTCGGTCGATCATCGGACGCTTTAGCATCTCGAAGATATGCCGCACATTGGCCTCTGCCTGCGGGTCGGTCACCATCTTCCCTCCGAAATACTGGCAGAGCAGGGGTTTGGTGATGTCATCCGCTGTCGGGCCCAACCCGCCCGTGATCAGTATGATCCTTGAATGGGCGGCTTCTTCGTCCAGCGCCTTCCAGATATCATCCCAACGGTCGCCGACCGCCACCCGCCGTTGCACCCAGATGCCGATCTTGTTGAGTTCCTGGGCCATCCAGGCACTGTTCGTGTCGATGGTTTGTCCGATCAACAGTTCGTCGCCGATCGTGATGATGCTGGCTTCCGTTTTCTGCTGGCTCATTTCCTTTCTGTTTTGGGTGGACGATCGAAGGTTGCCATGTCAAAGGTAAGACAAGCACCGGACGATGGGGAAGCGGTTATCTTCGCATCAATACCATTGATCCATGAAGACGCGTATTATTTTTTCGATATATCTGCCGATCGCGCTGCTCTTATGTGCATGTTCAATGATCCCAGCCCGCGCTCAGACTTCTTTGAATTCAATGAAGGCTGCCGTCGACAGGCTGATGTCCGATCCTGCCATGAGGTATGCGCAGCTAGGTGTTCATGTTGAGGAGGCGGGCAGCGGGAAGGTGCTATACAGTCATGACGGGCGTGTCGGGCTCGTGCCCGCCAGCAGTCAGAAGGTGGTGACGGCCGCCACGGCCCTGGAACTTCTGGGAAAGGATTTTCGTTTTGAAACCATCTTCGCCCACACCGGCGCATCGAAGGGAGGGATCGTGGAGGGACCGCTGGTGGTGATCGGCGGCGGCGATCCCACGCTGGGCAGTGATCGCTTTATGGTCAGCCGGGAACAGGCCGTCGCGATTGGGCTCGCGTCGGCGCTTGATAAGGCGGGTATTCGTCAGTTCAAGGGGGGCATCGAGGGTCGGATCGGTGCGGTGGAACGGGCGACAATCCCGTCCGGCTGGATCTGGGAAGATGTGGGCAATTATTACGGAGCCGGCCATGCCGCCCTGAACTGGCATGAGAATCGGTTCACCCTTTGGTTGAGACCGGGTAAAAATCCGGGTGATCCGGTGTCGGTCGAACGCACCGATCCTTCGATGGAGGGTATTCGTTTTTACAACGAGTTGGTTTCCGGGCCGTCGGGGAGTGGCGACAATGCATATCTTTTTATTCGGCCAGGTAGTCAGGATATGGCGATCCGTGGATCTGTGCCCTGCTGCGTCGGTCAGTTCAAGATTTCCGGCGCGGTCATGGATCCTGTGGCTTTCACGCTGCGCAGATTGCAGTTGATCGGCCGTGCATCCGGCGTTGTGCGAGAGTCCACAGACAAAGTGATCGACGGACTAACGGTCATCTATACCCACCGTTCGCCCGGACTCGACAGTATCGTGCGGGAATTCCTGCGTGAGAGTGTGAATCTGTTCGGCGAAGCACTGATACATGGCTTGTCGATCAATGGGACATCGATGGCAACTTACGACGACGGATTGTCGCGGCTTCGTCGCCTGTGGCAGGAGCGGGGCATCGATCCTGAAGCCCTGCGGATGTCGGACGGAAGCGGGTTGTCGCCGCGCAACCGGGTCACGGCCGAAGCGTTGGTGCAGGTATTGCAGGATGCCCGGAAACGCCCGTGGTTCACGGTCTTTGAACAGGCTTTTCCGGTGCATGACGGCATACGGATGAAGAGCGGCTCCATGACGGGGGTTCGTTCCTATGCCGGATACATCCGCGGTGCTGATGGCAGCGTGCGTGTTTTTTCGGTGATCGCGAATAACTACTCCGGCAGCGGCGCGGACATGGTCCGCAAACTGAGAGCATTGATCGCGCAGCTGGCTCGTTGATTCAACGTCATCAGACCTTCAATCCAGCTTGAAGATCTGATCCATGATCACCCATTTTTCACCGGGTTTTGCCGATGGGATGGGACGCTGGTATTTCCACATCAATCCCTCCCATGCCTGTACGACCGGATTGGCTGCATCAGCCGCATCCTTTTCCTGAAATGAGAAATCATCGGTCGTTTCCATGATCATGAACAAGCGGTTCCCCGCCCGGTAGATGTCCATGACGGTGATGCCACTGTCCGTAATGGTCTTTTGTATCTCCGGACGCACGGCACGGTGATGTGCTTCATATTCCGCGATCAGTTGCGGATCATCGGCCAGATCGAGGGCCAGACAGTATCTCTTCATGATTGCTGCGTTTGCTTATGGCCTTTTATCCCAAAATAAAGTACGAACAGGAAGCACACCAACGGTACCGTATAACCGATCTGAATGTTGTCTCCCGTGCTGTCGATCACATAACCCATGATGACAGGGAATACGGCGCCTCCGATGATCGACATCACGATCAGTGACGAGGCAGGTTTAGTATGTTCCTTTACGTTCTGAATGCCCAGGGAGAAGATGGTAGGGAACATGATCGACATGAAGAAGCCGAGTCCGCCGAGGGCAACGACCACGAATCTGCCATCGGCGTATATCGCCACCAGGCTCAGCAGGATGCAGGCGGCGGAATAGATCGTCAGGAGTTTCGGGGCCGGGATGAAGCGGATGAGCAGGGTGCCCACGAAGCGGCCAACCATGAACAGGAGTCCGTAAACGCCCAGATAGTATCCCGCTGTTTTTTCATCAACGCCGCCGCCGGTCATGGCCACACGTACAAAGAAGCTGGTAACGCAGACCTGTGCACCTACATAAAACAATTGGGCGATCACGGCCCAGCGCAGGTGCGGAAAGGCCCAGGCGCCGGAGAGGCTGCCGGCTTCTTCCGATTCTTCTTCACGGAATTCCGGGAGTTTGGTGGCCAGGAAGATCCCCGCGATCAACAGCAGGAATCCGCCGAGCAGGATGTAAGGCATCTTCACGGAAGATGCTTCTGCCGAGAGGTAGGCGATGCGGTCTGCTTCCGCCATGGCCCCGAGTTCCTGCGCAGAATGGTCCTGTCCGGATAAAATGAACATCGTTCCGAGCACCGGTGCCAGGAAGGCAGCCAGTCCATTGAAGGATTGTGCCATATTCAGTCGCGCTGTGGCCGTTTCCGGTGAACCAAGTCGCGTGGCATAAGGATTTGCAGCCGTTTCGAGGATCGTCAGTCCGCAACCGATGATGAAGAGACCAAGCAAAAAGATCTCATAGGTCCGGGTATTGGCGGCAGGCACAAATAAAAAAGCACCTACACTGAACACCAGCAAACCGCTGATGATCCCGCTGCGGTAGCCAAAGCGCTTAAGGATCAGTCCGGCCGGAATGGCCGAGAGAAAGTAGGCGAGATATACCGCTGTGTCTACAAAAGTCGACTGCGTATTGGTCAGCTGCAGGGCCTTGCGCAGGTGAGGGATCAGGATCCCGTTGAGATTATTGGCGATGCCCCAGAGAAAGAACAGGCTGGTGACGAGGGCTAACGGTAATGCATAACCGCTGCTGGAACGTGCTTCGGTGGCCGGTTTGGTCATGTGTTGGTTTTTGGTCGTTAGAAGGGTTGGTCTTGGTTCTTTGATCAAAGCAGCGAGCGATCGAGATGCACATATCCACCATCCACATGTATCAGCTGACCCGTAGTGTGGGAGGATCTTTCAGAGAGCAGGAACACCACCATGTCTGCGAGTTCGCGGGAGGTGGTCATGCGCTTGCCCAGGGGGATCTTATCTGTGATCTTTTGGAGCGT
>CAJBZC010000335.1 GCA_903959965.1 uncultured bacterium | reverse complement strand
GTAGTGGTGGCTTATGGTACGCAGAAAAAAGCATCTGTGACCGGTTCTGTGGCTTCCGTATCCGGAAAAGACCTTGTGAATGTTCCGGTGGCAAATGTATCGAGTGCCCTTGCAGGCAGATTGCCGGGGTTGGTTGCGTTACAGCGGAGCGGACAACCAGGAGTGGATAATACATCGATCAATATCCGGGGATTTGGAAATGCGTTGATTATTGTCGATGGTGTGCCACAGGAGTTCAATCAATTGGATCCGAACGAGATTGAAAGTTTTACGATCCTGAAGGATGCATCGGCTGCCATTTATGGTGCCCGAGCTGCAAACGGTGTCATTTTGGTGACTACCAAGCGAGGGAAGTCAGGAAAGCCAACCGTTTCTTTTTCTTCGGGACTTTCTTGGCAGACACGTACAAACTGGTCCAGGATGGCCAATGCCGGAGAGTTCACCTCGTTGATTAATCAGGGGCGTATCAATAATGGGCAACCTTTGAAATACACGGAATATGATGTGAAGGTCTTTCGTCAGGTGTCCGGTGATCCGAAAGCGTTGGCAGACATGACACCTTCGGAAAAAACCAGGTTCGATGCTGAAGACCTGCGCAACTATCATGACGAGGATCCATTTCCTGCTGCATTCAAAGATTTTGCGCCCATGCAACAGTACAACGTGAGTTCGAGAGGCGGCAGTGAAAATATTCGATACTTCATTTCAGGGGGGATTTTGGACCAGTCCAGCATGCTGCGCAGTGGAGATATGAATTTCAGGAGATATAACCTGCGCGCAAATGTTGATGCAAAAATCAACCGCAATTTGGATGTAAGCCTGGATCTGGGAGGAAGAAACGAACGTCGTTTTTATCCGATCTCTGGTATGGACTGGATTATGCAGCTCACTTATTGGGGAGAACCCGTCAAGTGGAAGACCTGGCCAGACCTGACCAAACCGGTTGGTAGTATTGTGGATGCTACGAATGCTGAACTGAGTGGATCCCAGCAATACAACTATAATGAATACAACTCGGCATTGAGCTTTGATTACCGAATTCCCGCCATCAAGGGACTATCGGTTCAGGGGCGCATCAACTATCGGACTGGTTTCCACTACAATGAATTCTTTACAAAGCAGTATTGGACATACAACTATGATTTCAAAACAGATACGTATACTAGGGCCACGACACCTTCCGGCAATACATCGCTGAATATAGAGTCCAGGGAGGATCGGTGGCTGACGGGCCAGCTATTTCTGAAATATGAAAGGGCCTTCGGAAAGCACGATGTCAAGGCACTGGCTTTGTATGAAGGGCTGGATAATGGACTCAAATATGTAAGTGCCTACAGGGAAGGCTATCTTTCGACGGCCTTACCGATCTTGAGTGCCGGTGGCGACCTGAACAAAAATAACAATGGAACTCAGCGTGAGGACGGAAGGGCGAGTTACGCCGGCAGATTCAACTATGCCTATAACAATAAATATTTGCTGGAAGCGACCTTCAGATATGATGGAAATTCCATGTGGGCAGGAGATTATCGGTGGGGATTTTTCCCAGGTGTGCTTGGTGCCTGGCGTGTGTCAGAAGAAGAGTTCTTCCGCCGTCATGTTTCTTTCATCGACAACCTGAAAATTCGCGCTTCTGCAGGTATTGCAGGTGATGATGCAGGCGGTATTGCCTATCAATATCTTCAAACATTCGGTATTAATGGCAGGTATGTACTCAACAATGCCATAGGAAATGGCATCCGGAATAACGGCATTGCTAATCCATTTGCAACCTGGGCGGAATACAAAACCTATAATGCGGGATTGGAATTTGGATTATTGAAAAATAAGCTCTTTGGTGAAGCCGATATATTTTATCGGGATGGGTATAATTTATTGGGAACCCGGGCCGATGCCTTGCCCACAACCTTCGGCGCCTCTCTTCCTCAAGAGAATCTCAATAGCGCCAGCAATCGTGGATTTGAGCTTCGATTGGGTTATCGCGATCGAAAGCGTGATTTCGCCTACAGTGTTGAAGGAAATGTTTCTTTCAACAGGGCTCGTTGGGAACAAGTTTCAGAAAGGGATTTTTCCGCTGCCACCCGTGGCGTCATAGCACGTGATATGGTTTCCTATACATGGCGTAATACCATCTGGGGCTATAAGTCGCTCGGGATATTCAAAACTCAGGAAGAAATTGATAAGTGGACATTGAATCAGGACAACAATAACAACAGAACACTTAGACCTGGGGATATAAAGTATATGGATCTGGACAGCAATGGACGACTTGACAGGTATGACGAAGCCATTATTGGTAATAATGTCCCCCTAACCATGTTTGGATTAAATATGACTGCGAGCTGGAAGGGCATCGATTTTTCGATGTTGTTGCAGGGAGCAGCCAATTTTCACACGTTCATCAACGAGGAACGTGGTCCGGCACAGTATGAGGGAAATACCTATGCCTACGTAGCCGTCAATTCCTGGACCCCTGCTAATCCCAACGCCAGATTCCCACGCTTCCTGGCTGGTGGGGCCCAGAACAATCGAGCAGTTTCTGATTTTTGGCTACATGATGCATCTTATGTTAGACTGAAGAATTTACAGGTCGGATATACGCTACCTGACAGGATCTTGAAAAGAGCAGGATTGGGCAGCTGTCGGTTCTACCTGGCCGGCGTGAATCTGTTTACTTTATCGGATATGAAAAATTTCGATCCGGAATCTCCGATTGGCGACTTACGATACTATCCTCAGCAGAAGACCTACAGTTTCGGTGTAAACCTGAATTTTTGATTGAAAAAAACATCATATATGAAGAAAATAAATATATGTCTTATTCTGTTCATGACCATGGCCTTATTCGCATGTCAGAAGCAGGCATTGGATAAAAAACCTTTGGACAGAATCTCTGATGCTCAGGTATGGGAGAATGCAAGTTTGATCGATGCTTATGTCACAAACATATACAGTCGGATTCAACTTCCGTACACTTACGCTCCGAACCCTACGCAAGGCGAACTTATGTTTGCAGAAGCTATTGTCAGCGATGAAGGTCTGACACCGCACACATGGCATGGCATCTATCCAAGGCTCTTTGGTGTAATCGCTCCCGCAAATTCACATTATCTTGAATACTGGGATTGGTCTATTATCCGTGATATCAATACATTCCTGGAAAATGGAGCAAAGATCAGTACCAATGTACTTGATCCGGTCGTAAAAAAGGAGCGCATTGCTGAAATGAGATTTATTCGGGCTTATACTTATTTTGAATTTGTCAAGCGATTTGGTGGAGTCCCCCTGATCACTAAGGCTCAGGCTGTCACTGATCCCAAAGAGGAACTCTTCGCAAAACGCGAAACAGAACAGAAGATATATGACTTCATATTAACGGAGATCGATGCAGTGTTAAACGATCTTCCGACAGATGTCAAGACACAGCGGTTCACCCGCTGGGCTGCCTTGGCGCTCAAATCGAGGGCTGCACTATATGCGGCTTCCATCTCCAAGTACGGGTCAGTTCAATTGAATGGGGTACTCGGTATACCGGCTTCGGAGGCTTCCCGTTATTTCAAGATTTCACTCGACGCATCAAAGGCGCTGATTCCCGCCAGTGATGGTGGGTTGGATGCATCCGGAAGATTTTCGCTATATCGAACAGGTAGCATTCCAGGTAATCCAACTTCATATGCGAATACCTATTACAACCTGTTTATCACTGAAGGAACTTCCGAATCGATCTTTGAAAAGAGATATCGTAGTAAGGATCTTGGAAATTCTCTAAATAAATTCGAGAATGCCTTCACCCCGACTGCCGAATTTTTGAACAGTTTTGAGAATGTAGACGGATCAGATCCGATCATCAAATTTGATGGTGTCGTGGTAGATCAGCAGTCTGACCTTTGGATGAAAAGGGAACCCCGTTTTCATGGGGCCTTCAGGTGGGATCAGCATCCCTGGTTCCCAGGAGACACCATGTTCACCCACAACTATGTTATCACTAAGTCAGGTAATACGGATGTTAATCCGGCAACCGTTTATTTCAAAGGAAACGGTCAGCGTATCCGTGGTGCAGGAAACTATGCGACTACAGGATCCCCTGTATATCGTAAAAAATTCTCGAGACCCATCCTTGAGGTTAATTGGGAAGAATCCACTACGCCTGCCGTCATCTTCAGATTGGGTGAGATATACTTGAATGCTGCAGAAGCGGCATTTGAATCCGGAAATGCTGCCGAAGCGCTCGGGTTCATCAATAAGATCCGCGATCGCGGAGGTGTCAAGCCTCATGCTTCGATCAATATGTCCTTGATCATGCGTGAACGCAAAATCGAACTGATGTTTGAAGGGCACAGATTTTATGATCTAAAAAGATGGAGACTGGCAGACAAGACCATTGCTCAGGGTGGATTGAATGGCCGTCCAAACAGGATTGAGGTTTACTATGATCTCCGGGACGATAAATACAAATTCCTGCATAGGAACGCGGCCTATCCCAACCCAACTGTTTTCAAGCCTGGATATTATTATCATGTCTTCCGTCAGGGATGGTTGACCAATAATATAAATCTGGCGCAGAATCCTGGATATTGATAAGTTATCATAATTGATGGCATCCGACCCCTTGATTAATGGTCAGTCGGATGCCATTACAAACTTTTAGCATCTTATTTTATAATTGCATCCATTCTTTTCATTTTTATCTACGCTGTTTGATGCTTCTATATCCATCTTGCATGAAATGTATAGAACTGAATGAACTTCTGTCAAATACTTTCTCCAAATATTTACTGTATTTATGCTCATTTTTTTTTATCACGGGCTGCAGTAAGGGAAAAGTTCAAGATTTTGGGTCAAACTCGAATCAACTTGTTACGCCAGCTGAATACGTGCCAAAGCCAGTGCCGGTAGCTACCGATGGATTCAGAATCGGGGCCTTCATGTGTCCGCTATGGACCTATGAGAAATCACCGTCACACTGGAATAATCTTTTCAATTATAAAGACAGACAACCCGTTCTGGGATGGTATGAAGAAGCAAATCCCGAAGTCATCGACTGGGAGATCAAATACGCGCTGGAGCACGGCATCAGCTTCTTCAATGTTTGCTGGTACCGGGCGAAGAGCAATGAAGGGAGATCTCCCATCGTGGAGGAGTACGGGCATTGGACTAAGGGATTGAAAAAGGCAAGATATGCGGACATGTTCAACTACTGCCTTTTGTACGTCGATCAGGAACAGATGGGTGGGGTGGCCAGCTGGAACGACTGGACCGAAAATCTGATTCCATATTGGATCAATGAACATTTTAAAAGAAACAACTACCTCAGAATAGGCAATAAACCGGTACTCACCATTTTCAATGTAGACCAATTCATCACCGATTTCGGAAGCACTACCAAAGCTAAAGAGGCATTGGACTATTTCCGATCGGCATGTGTCAATGCCGGGTTCAGCGGACTCATTGTTTTCGGTACGTATCATACGAATGTCAATGCAGACGTATCCGCTAAATACACTTCCGTGGGCTTGGACTATTCAGTGTCTTATCACTGGCCCAGCTTCAGTGGGCTTGTCTCGTCCATGCCACCGCCTAACGGTGATATCATGAACCATCAGATCACCGCATGGAATAAACTCGAAACAGCTACCAGGCTTTCATCCATTCCCACCGTATCGATCGGATGGGATTCATCGCCCTGGAATAATATTTATTACAAGGGTAAATGGCGCCTCACTTCATCGGAATATGAGAACTTACTAGGCTCGGTAAAGGCATTCGCACAAAACAAGACATATCCCGATGCATACCTCTCAAAGACCATTATGTTGGACAACTGGAATGAATACGGGGAAGGTCATTATATAATGCCGACACGCAGCCATGGCTT
>CAJBZC010000334.1 GCA_903959965.1 uncultured bacterium | reverse complement strand
TCCACCTTCCGGTCGTTCAGCCGGGCCAACCACCGCACGCTGGCCAGTGATCTAGGCCATGGACAACTGCCTTACGAAGACATCATCCGCTTGGCAGATGGGGAGCTCGGCATCGACGGGGAGGGGCTTCCGCAGGTCATGTTCGTATGGCACGGAGAATACGAGTGGGGTGGGGAGGAAGGATCCTCAGACATTCCAGGGGCGAAATACGTCAAGAATCCCATCAGCTTCCACCTCACCGACCGAAGAAATAGCAGTCTGGCAACCATTGAATATGATGCGAGCCTTTTTTCTGAAATCACGGTAAAGAATATCCTGCTTCGATTTGAAGCCGTCGCCGCACATGTGCTGAAACATCCGGAAATTCCCTTATCCGAGATAGATATTTTGCTCCCGGGCGAAGAGGAGCAACTGCTTGATTTTTCAGGGATAGACATACAGGTGTCTTATCCTACTGACAAAACCCTGGTGGATCTGTTCGAAGAACAAACGGAACGTACACCTGAAGCGGTGGCCGTAAGGTTCCAGGCCTCTGTTTTAACCTATCGAGAACTGAATGCTCATGCTAATCGGCTGGCTCATCATATCATCAGCCAGTATGGTTCTGATCCGGATCGATTGGTTGGTATCGAATTAACCCGCAGCGAGTGGATGGTCATCGGCATGCTCGCCATCATCAAATCGGGTGGAGCCTATGTGCCTATTGACCCCGCACTCCCTCCGCACAGAAAGCAGTTCATCCTGGCAGATGCCGATCCTGTATTCATCCTTGATCAGCAGGAGCTGGATCGGTTCAGGAATACATCCGGCCTGGAGATCTATCCGACTTCAAACCCGAACCTGAAGATTCGTCCCGATAACCTGGCCTATGTCATCTACACATCTGGAACAACCGGGAATCCTAAGGGTGTGTTGGTCGAACACAGGAATGTCGTTCAGTTGATGTTCAATGATGCACCGCTTTTCGATTTCAGTCACCGCGCCGTCTGGACAATGGCGCACAGTTATCATTTCGACTTTTCTGTGTGGGAGATGTACGGCGCCCTGTTGTATGGCGGTGAACTGGTCATCGTTCCGTTGGAGGTGGCCAGGGACGGTCGTGCTTTCTCCGACCTCCTGATCGAATGCGGGGTCACTGTGCTGAACCAAACGCCATCGGCGTTCTATTCTCTTGCGGAGTCGATGATGATGCATCCGGCCTCACAGGAACATCAGATCCGATATGTGATCTTCGGCGGAGAAGCCTTGCAGCCATCCAGACTTGCCGGATGGCACCGTTCGTTTCCTGCGACGAAGCTTGTAAATATGTACGGCATCACCGAAACAACCGTCCATGTTACGTATAAGGAAATAGGGATCAAAGAAATAGAAGATGGGAGGTCGAACATTGGGGTACCCCTACCCACCATGAGTTGCCTGGTTTTGAATGATAAGCGGTCATTTTGTGCAACTGGCACCGCGGGAGAACTCTACGTGGGAGGACACGGAGTGGCGAGGGGCTATTTGAACCGGAAAGCCTTGACTGAGGATCGGTTCATCTTAAGCCCATTCAGATCCGGGCAACGTTTATATAGGAGTGGAGATATCTGCCGGTGGCTGGAAGACGGGAGTCTGGAGTACCTCGGTAGGAAAGATGACCAGGTCAAGATCCGTGGATTCCGGATCGAACTGGGAGAGATCGAGCATGCACTGCTTTCCTGTTTAGGGATTCGGGATGCCGTTGTCAGGCCTGAGCCGGATGGGATGGGGTCGTCCAGACTTCGGGCCTGGGTGACCATGGAAAAGGGATCCCGGTCAACAGAAACCGGCATTCGATTGGCATTGTCCGGGCTTCTTCCCGATTATATGGTCCCCTTCCGGATCCATGTGGTGGAGTCCATCCCGTTGACTGCTCAAGGCAAGGTGGACCACCTTACCTTAAAAGAATTGTCCCAAGCGCAAGGAAGCGAAGGAGATGATCCGGAGGTCCTCACCCCGACCGAAAAAAGTCTGGCCCGTCTGTGGTCGGACTTGCTGGGAGTCGACGTCAGAAACCGCAACGCTGATTTCTTTCGGCTTGGCGGTCACTCGCTGATGGCAATGCGCCTCGCGACACAAATACACAAGACATTCGGCGTAACGGTGCCGTTATCGGATTTTTACAAAAACAGTATACTGGAGATCCAGGCGGCCCGGATAGACGCTCAGCTTGTTGAAAATCATGAAGGCTTGCGTCTTTCTGATCTCCCCCCTGTAATTCCGGGCGAACGGCTGCCCATGAGTTGGGCTCAACGGAGGATGTGGGTGCTACAGCAAATGCTGGTAAATCCTTCGTCCTATCATATTGCTCAAGTTTTCCCCATACCTGGCGGGCATACAAGCTCTGAAGTTTGGGAGATCTTACAGTTGATGGCTGAGCGCCACGGCATCCTGCGCACGCGTCTTTTTCAGGATGAGGACGGATTCTGGCAGGAAGAACTACCCGTTGACCAATGGCAATTTGACTGGGCTGAGTTTGATGCGATTTCGCAGGATGCATTCGACAACCGTTTGTCAGAAGAGCGGGAGCGAACCTTCGACCTTTCCCGGGAATCAGGATGGAGAGCCAGATGGATACAAAAGGATGATGGCGAACACTTGCTATTGCTGGTTTTTCACCACGCTTTGATCGATGAGTGGTCGATGAACCTCTTCAGACAAGAATTCTACACAAGTCTGGAGCGCAATTCTGTAACATCCCAGTATGATCTCCCATTCCACAGTTATATTGATTTTTCCCGCTGGCAGCATTGGACCATCTCGAATGGGATGCGTGAACGGCTCGAACAATATTGGAATCAGCGTCTCTCTGAGATGGGAGAGCCTGTTAGATTGATTGCGGATTTCACTCCTGTGGAAGGAACGTCAGGCAGGAGCGCTTTTCAAGATATCAGGATCCCGGTATCTGTTCATAAACAGATCGAATCATATGGCAGGAACGAGAGCCTGAGCCGTTTCGCGGTGTGGATGGCCATCTGGCAGATTCTGCATTCAAGGCTCGGTACGGGCGGGGAGGTGCTGCTGGCCACTCCCGTGTCTGAGCGTGACCGGCCTGAATGGCAGTACATCCTTGGCATGTGCCTGAACACCCTGCCCATCCGCACACAAGTCGACGAACAGGCCTCCTTCCGTTCGTTCTGTCGCACGATCCACGACAGGCTGGCGCAGGATCTTGCCCACGGTCAGTTACCTTATGAGGATATCATTCGTCTGTCTGATGGGGATCCAGGCACCGACGGACAAGGGCTGCCACAGGTCATGTTTGTCTGGCATGACGAACATGAAAGGATGGTGGATATGCTTTCTTCCCCAGCTTCTCCCAAACCGATGTATGCAAAAAATCCGATCACGGTCCATCTGATCGACCGGACGGATGAATGTCGGATCATCCTCGAATACGATGCATGTCTGTTCAGCGCACAGACGGCTGCAGGTATCCTCCGTCGTTTCGAGACCGTGGCTCGTCAAGTGATGGCGGATCCGGACACCCGTTTGTCTGAGCTGGACATCCTGCTGCCCGCAGAGCAGGAGCAACTGCGCGCACTGTCCGGACTCGACAACCTGGTTGATCATCCAGCAACCACCCTGCATCAGATATTCCACCGGACGGCTGCGCAATTTCCCGACCATCCGGCGGTGATCGCCTCCGACGGAAGCGAAACGACCTATGTCCAATTGCAAGCACAAATTAAAAAAGTGGCTTCATTCCTCTGGGATCAGGGCATCGAACCCAAAGCTGTGGTGGCTGTTCATCTGCGACGTTCACCGGCTTTATTGGCTACGATGCTGGGTATATCCGAAGCGGGGGGAGCCTTTTTTCTAATGGAACCCAGTCTGCCGACAGAGCGACTGCGAACGATGGCGGAACAATCCCGGGTGGCAGCCATCATCACTGAAGAGGGCATGCCTGAGCTTCCAGGATTTTCAAACATCACGCATCGCCTGGATGTCGTGTTGGACACCCCCATCCACGAAGCCGATCCGAAAACGATCACAGGGCCTGCCTCTCTGGCCTGCATCATCTTCACATCCGGCTCCACGGGCATTCCCAAGGGAGCCATGCTCGAACAGGAGAACCTGTATAACTATCTGTTTTTCCTGAGGGATCTATTTAAACTCAGCGCAGAAGTCAGGACACTGCACAAGACCACGTTGAGTTTTGACCCGTGTTTCTATGAAATGCTGCTTCCGATGACTTGTGGTGGCGCGGTTGTGATGGCGGGGATGGGTCTGGAGAATGACAGTCAGCATATGGTGGATATGGTGGAATACCACCAGGCTAATTATCTGTTCTTTGCCCCGGGTCAGTTGCGGCTATTTCTGCAGCATCCGAATCTGCATCTGTTGAATGGAAAACTGAAGATCATCCAATGCGCAGGAGAGGCCCTGGACGAATCGTTGATGGCAAGATGCCTGTCCAGTATGGAAGTGATCCTCTCCAACGCCTACGGTCCGGCGGAAGCTGGTGCCGTAACACAATGGATCTGTCAGTCTGATCACGCATATCCGAAGCCGAGCATCGGTCCCCCCAACTGTAACGTCGATATCTGGATCATGGACCGGCTGGGACGCCCCCTTCCACCGGGGATGACAGGAGAATTGTGGATCGGCGGCGCCCAGACGGGACGCGGTTACATCAACAACGAAGCCGAGTCTCGGAAGCGGTTCGTCGAAGACCCGTTTAACCCGGGTTCCGGCCGGAGATATTACCGGACGGGCGACCTGGCGCAGTTCCTGCCGGACGGCAATCTGTTGTTCCACGGACGAATGGACGACCAGTTGAAAGTGCGCGGCGTACGTGTGGAACTGGGAGATGTAACGTCGGCCCTGAGCAGAAGCGCAGGCGTGATGGACGCGGTGGTGCTGGCCGAGCCTGACGGGGAGGGGTCGAACAGGCTGCGTGCCTGGGTGACCTTGAGAGATGGGATGGCATTGAATGAGTCATCGCTCCATGCGGCATTGTCCGGGCAACTGCCGGCATATATGATCCCCTTCCGGATCCATGTGATCGACACCATACCCATGACCCCGCACGGCAAGACGGATCACCGGGCCCTGCGGGCGATGGCAGCGCAGGCGGGCGACGGAACCGAAGGGCTGCCGCTGATCACGTCAACGGAACACCGCCTGGCACAGATCTGGACCGAGCTGCTAGGCGTTGAGGTAGGTCACCGAGACGCGCATTTCTTCCGCCTGGGCGGTCATTCGCTGCTGGCGATGCGCATGGCAGGACGGATCCGCGGGGAGTTTCAGGCTACGGTCTCGCTTCCCGATTTTTACACCGACGGCCGGCTCGACCGGCTGGCAGCACGGATCGATGCGGAACAGCACCCTCAAGATAGATCGGGATGGATGCTTTCGGACATGCCGGCGTTATCGCCCGGCGAACGGGTGCCGATGAGCTGGTCTCAGCGCAGGATGTGGATGCTGCAGGAGTTGCTGCCCCATCCATCATCCTATCACATCGCGCTGATGCC
>CAJBZC010000333.1 GCA_903959965.1 uncultured bacterium | reverse complement strand
TCTTCTTCATCATCCATTTCAACGAAACCAAACCCCTTGCTCCTACCCGTTTCACGATCCATGATGATCTTAGCAGTACTTACCGTCCCGAACTGAGAGAAGAGATTGAAGAGATCTTCGTTCTTCAGATTGAAGTTCATGTTGCCGACGTAGATGTTCATTTTACTTTAAATTTACGTGTCATTGGGGCTGAATTCAGCACGCTTTATTGGTGCTAATCCATAGGCTTGAAAATAAAGATAATGGATAATTTATTAATTCCCCATCATGGGCTTACTTTTTTGAAAAAATCATATCCATCAGCCGCTCATCCCTCTTGTAAATGTCATCCCGGAAATTAATCATACCACGGTCATCTACCCATGCCGTGAAATAGACGATGGACACCGGAATACTTTTTTTCAAGGTGACATATTTTTCATTCCTGCTATTCATGGCCGAATCAATCCGAGCGTTAGTCCAAGCTGGTTCATTCTTCAGCAAGTGGATGGCCAGCTTCCTGGGTTCCGAGACGCGAATACATCCATGGCTGAAAGCACGCTTGTCCTGATCGAACATGAACTTGGCAGGGGTATCGTGAAGGTACATGTTGAAACTGTTCGGGAACAAGAACTTCACCCTCCCTAGCGCATTGCTGGGTCCGGGCCTTTGACGGATACCGTTGCCATGCCATTCCATATCCACACGATCAAGATAATTGGGATTTTTTTTCAGTTCCGGCAAGATCTCTTTATTCATGATTCCGGGAGGAACATTCCAATACGGACTGAATACGACATACTTCAGTTCTCCCTGAAAAATAGCGGTTTGACTCGCTTCCTTCCCTACCACCACGCGGCATGTCCAGCTCAGGGAGTCATGCGCATACACCATCAATTGAAATTGAGGAATATTCACCACGAGGTGGTCTCCCTTAGGATCGGACCCCATCCACCTGGTTCGCTCCATGTTCACGAGGATCTGTCGAATCCGGTAGGAGAGTGGTTTATTCATTTCGAGTATCACCGCCGGCCTAATGACGCCGTCTTCCTTCATACCGTAACGGTACTGAAAGTTTTTTACCGCCATAGTGAGTGACTGATCAAAGACTGGACTGCCGTTATCCACCTCAAGATCTCCTGTTTGAAAGAGTTTTTTTCGAATACCAACTACAACCACCGACGTATCCCCCGCCGCATATTTCTTACGATCAGCTCGAAGCGGCTCCCAGTTTCCCTGCTGTTCCAACATCCTCAATTGTTTCAGATGCTGTTTTAAAAGATTGTATTGGGTAGGAAGTGGCTCGATCAGGGAGCCTCCGTTCCGACTATCCGAAATAACGGAATCTAGCAGCGATTCATATTGCCGTCTTTTACGGGGTATGTACCATTCCTCCTTTCGGCTGGCGGATTCCGGAAGTCCAGACCAGGCTTCCCGGGCATAATGGAAATATTGGGAGGAGATCATGAGCTCCATCCTGGGATCTGCTTTTCGTCCCGGATCCCGGGATGAATCCCCCTCTATCATAGACCGGTATGTATCAAGATAAGGAATGTCTATCGGCAGCCCCTCATCGGAAATGTTCAAAATCCGATAATACAGATCCATACTCGGTTCTATCAATCCGCTCCGATCAAACCATGCATAGGTGAACTTTCTCCGGGTATAAAACTTTATGAGTTCCGAACGATGATCTGCTAGACGAGGGTAATCCGAAAGAAAACGATTAATCTCAGAAGAATCGAAGTGAAGCACTGTTTGTGTGCTGAAATTTCCGGGGATCGAAGGATCGCGCACGAGGCGCTCTACATTGGGCAGGCTGTCGGTTTTTGTCTGCTGTTGTTCTTCTTTGGAGCAAACGGAATTACAAGCGGTCAATTGCCACGCCAGGGCCAGCACGGAGAGTAAGTTTGGTGTTCTTTTCATGGTCGTAAATCTGTTGAGTACAACATATTACTAAAAAACCCCCGTTTTGCGGGGGTCTTTCTGATAAAGTAAAGTTAAAGGACTTATTCAGCCACAATCTCGAGTTCGATTTCCGTCTCGTGTCCGTTGCCGAAATCAACCCTGGCCTTGAAGTTACCCAATTCCTTGATCTCGTCAAGGATGTGGATCTTACGGCGGTCAACCTCATAACCCTTTTGCTCACGAATGGCACGGGCTACTTGTACGTTGGTGACAGCACCAAAGATCTTGCCGCTGGTTCCGGTCTTGGCACCGATCCTGATCGCGGATTCTTTGAGCACTTCTATGACACGGTTGATCTCCGCCATCATCTTTTCTTCCTTCTTGCGGATCTGTTTGAGCCGCTCTTCCAGTTGCTTGAGATTGCTGGGGGAAGCCTCCACCGCCATCTTGCGGGGGATCAGAAAATTTCGGGCGTAACCGTTCTTAACAGGTACGACCTCATTGGCTCCTCCCAGGTTGTTGACATCCTGGATCAAAATGATTTGCATAGCTTTCTTCTTTTACCGACCCCCAATCCAGCTGGTCAGCCGGACTGTCTCCCCGATTTTGAGGGGATTAGGACGATGGTTTACTTTAAAAGGTCCGTAACGTAAGGCAGGATAGCCATCTGGCGCGCACGCTTGATGGCTTCAGACACCTTACGCTGATACTTAAGTGAGTTACCTGTGATGCGGCGGGGCAACATTTTACCCTGCTCATTCAGGAACTTCTTAAGGAATTCAGCATCCTTGTAATCGATGTACCGGATACCGTACTTCTTGAAGCGGCAGAATTTCTTCCGGGGCTTCTCCGTTTTAATCGCGGTAAGGTACTTGATCT
>CAJBZC010000332.1 GCA_903959965.1 uncultured bacterium | reverse complement strand
GGTGGAGGGTAACATCAACGATTACGATGATATTCGAATCATCGATTACACAAATGTGAACCGCTTTGGAAAGGAATATCGCAGAAGTGAACGCAGCATCAGTTCTACCGGAATGAATCTTAACCCCACGATCAACCTGTCCTATCTCTACAAGGGGCGTGAGAAGGGGGAAACCCTGCGATTCATCTTTGGGGCAGGTTTGTCCAATACGGACGGCTTGAAGGATTTTCGTCAGACCTTCACCGACGGTGACTATAACTCATTGGGCCGCGATTCTGCCCAGGAACAGGGAGAAGTAACCTTCAACCGGAATGTACAGTTGAGGGTGTCTTACGACAAACCGATCATTCCCTCGAAAACGACACTTTCCACGGCCGCTGCCTTTACGAGAAACCTGAGTGATGTGGACCTGGATACCTGGGACAAGGAACCAGACGGAAGCAATCGGAAGCTGATCGATTTCATGAGCAATGAATTCCTGTTCCGTCAGGATGTGATGTCTGGTACCCTGGGACTGCGCCAGCGACTGGGGGAACGATTCTGGCTATCCGGGGGCATGACGGTCGAAAAGACGGATATCCTCTTCGATCTGATCCGGGACAAGAACCGGGTGACCAGTGGCTACGAGAACTGGCAGCCATATGCCAACCTGAACAAGAACTGGGATGGAAAAACATCCATCAGTTTCGTGTATCGCCGGACCATGCGCCGACCGGGCATCAGGGAACTGAATCCTACGATCGATTACAGCGATCCCTATAACCTGCGGTATGGCAATCCGGATCTGCGACCTTCACCTTCCCATAACCTTGACCTGGTATTCGGACGCACGCTCACGAAGTTTCAGATGAATGCCGGACTGGGATACAACCGCGTGGAGGATATTTTCGCAACGGTCAGGTCGCTGAAGGAGGATGGACGTACCCACATCACATGGCAAAACATCAGCGGACGTGAGGAATGGGAGGCCAATACATGGCTGAACCTTAATCTCTCCAAGGGTTTTCGCATGAACGCAAATGCGACATATACTATCAATCTCTACAGCAAATATGACCAGGAGGTGAATAAATACCGAAACGGTGCCGCCATCAACGGACGTGTCAATCTGGTCTATGCTCCGATCCCGGAATGGAATGTTACATCAACGGTTCAGATCAATCGTTATGCCAATCCGCAGGGAACCGTCCGAAGCACGGTGAGTACGATCTTCGGCGGTCAGTACCGTTTCTGGAACCGCAGACTCTCCGCTACCGCTCAGGTGATCGATCCCTTCACCCAGCAAACCTATATGACTATAACCGAAGGTGTGAATTTTCGCACTGAAAGTCGAAATCTGACCCGAACACGCAATTATCGCCTGACCCTAAGCTATCACTTCTCGAACACACCGTCTTCTGGTAGCAAATCCAAAAGCAAACAAAGGAAGCCTGAGATGCCGGTCAAGCGCAAAAGGCCGGTATGATGGCCAACTCATGCTAACTCACCGGTGATGGCGAACGGTCATGCGGTGGTTTTCAATCTCCGCGCCAGCCAGCTTTCCTTTACCGGAACGATCCATTTATTTTCAAGCTCCGCCTTCGTTAACACCACATTATTGAAGAACAGGGTGTCTGCGGTGATGATCCCGTGCTCAATGGCATAATCGAACTGACCCATGGGTATAGGTTCGATTTTATCGTTTCGTACAAAGGCCAATTGTTGACGGTCGAACAGGGACACGCTGAAGGTGATCTCGATTTGTTTGATCATCCTCACAGAGCTGTCCGTGCTGCAGCCGCTTACACTTGTCACCGTTTCGTCGGCCATCAGGATGATAAAACGTCCGAAGAAAAGGGTGGCGTATCCCTTGACAGGATCCCCGTGTGCTTTCCATTGAGCAACGAATTCTTCCAGTGTGGCTTCTATCTGCAGGGCCTCCTGGATAGAGAATAGTCGGGAGGATTGATACACCCAAACGCGCGAATCTGAGGTGAAATCTTCGGGGAGCAGATGCTTGTATTCGAGATTCATATGGCAAAGTTAAGCTGCCTGGTTTGTTTGAAATATGATCGGGGTCAAATGTCCGTCATATCGAGCGGGCTACCAGCTCCGCGATGTCCAGCACTTCGGTCTCAGACTCGCGTTCCCTCACTTTGATGCCGTCGGTTATCATGGTATTGCAAAAGGGACAAGCCGCCGCTATGATCTTTGCACCTGTCGCAATAGCCTCATCCGTCCTCGCCAGGTTGACGCGTGTGTTGCCGGCCTCCTCCTCCTTGAACATTTGTCCTCCACCAGCTCCGCAACAGAGTCCGCGCGAACGGCACGACTTCATCTCCGTCAATTCAGCATCCAGGGCTTGCAACACCTTCCTGGGAGCCTCGTAGATGCCGTTGGCTCGCCCAAGGTAACATGAGTCGTGATAGGTGATCTTCTTTCCTCTGAAACCGCCATCTTCCTTCAGCACAATCCTTCCATCGTCTATGAGAGTCTGCAGAAATTCAGCATGATGAACTACGTCATACGTTCCACCAAGTTCCGGATATTCATGCTTCAGGATATTGAAACAATGCGGACAGGCCGTCACTACTTTTTGTATTCCATATCCGTTGAGGATCTGAATATTCTGATAGGCCATCATCTGGAACAGAAATTCATTGCCTGCTCTGCGTGCTGGGTCTCCGGTGCATAATTCCTCCTTTCCCAGGATCGCGTAACGTATGCCGGTCCGTTCAAGTATCGAAGCGAAAGCCTTCGTTATCCTTTGTGCGCGCTGGTCGAAACTTCCGGCACAACCTACCCAGAACAAAACCTCCGGCGTCTCTCCGCGCGCGGCCAATTCAGACATTATCGGTACCTGCATGAGAAATCGTTTTTTTAAAAGTACGTATGATACTCAGCAATCCAGAGGTGGAGATGTCAACTAACTCTTGGAGAGTCCTCCACTCTTGGAGAGTTCTTAACTCTTGGAGAGTTCTTAACTCTTGGAGAGTTCTTAACTCTTGGAGAGTTCTTAACTCTTGGAGAGTTCTTAACTCTTGGAGAGTCCTCCACTCTCCAAGAGTTAAGAACTCTCCTTCGTCCATTGATCCCTGTCTTCCGGTGAAAATTTCCAGGGTGCGAAGTTGTTTTCCACATTCCCAAACATCATCGTCCATTCGGTCGGGGCGTTGCTTTCCTCCATCACAAGGTACCTGCGCATCTCCAGGATGATGTCCACCGGGCGTATGCTCACCGGACATTCTTCCACACAGGCGTTGCAGGTGGTACAGGCGCGCAATTCTTCTTCGGAGATGTGATCGCGTAACAGCGTTCTCCCATCATCCTTAAATTCCCCTTCCCGGTCGATCAGGCGGCCCACTTCTTCCAATCTGTCGCGCGTGGCCATCATGATCCGTCTGGGGGAGAGTTTCTTGCCCGTCTGGCTGGCCGGACAACCACTGGAACATCGTCCGCATTCCGTGCAACTGTATGCGTCCAACAGGCTTTTTCTGCTCAGGTCGAAGACATCCTTCGCTCCGAATCTTTTGGGCGTACCCGTGTCGGAACCGGTCGGTGCCAGTTCAGGTTGCATGGCATACAGCACTTCCCGTTGGATGTCTGCCATGTTTTCCATTCGTCCGTTATCCTCCGGTTTGGCATAATAGGCGTTCGGAAAAGCAAGTATGATGTGCAGGTGCTTTGACCAGGGCAGATAATTCAGAAAGGCGAAGATCCCGACGATATGAAGCCACCAGGCCGTTCTTTCCAATGCGATCAATCCGGAGTCTGACCATATCTGCAAAAGTGGATGCAACATGGAAGAGACCATGAAATTACCTGTTGGATGTGCGGTGTATCCAGGTTGTCCTCTTCCTTGCAACAGGGTATCAGCGGCATTCATCAACAGGAAAAGTGTCATCAGTATGATCTCCGCCACCAGGATGTTGCGGGCATCAGTGCGCGGCCATCCGTCCAGATCGGATCCCTGAAATCTTTTTACGTTCGTTACATGCCTGCGGGCCAGAAAGATGACACAAACCAGGATCACCCCGGCTGCCAGCCATTCAAAGGCATTGATCAGCCCGGTATAAGCAACGCCCATTACTGGAGCAAAAAGACGGTGTGTACCCAGTATTCCATCCAGCAGGATCTCCAGTACTTCGATGTTGATGATCACAAATCCCACATATATGATCAGGTGAAGTATCGCCACCAGGGGATTCCGAAACATCTTGCGCTGACCCAGTGCCAGCAACAACATCTGCTTCCATCCCTCCGATCCACGCGATGTTAACCCATGATCGCGTCCCAACAGGATATTCCTTCGGATACCCCGGATCCGTCGGTTGAACAACCATACAGAAATACCCGTCACCAACACAAACGCGAATTGTTGCAAGAGCTCCATGGGTTGTCGTAATTTTGCATGTCGACAGTCCGGAAAGGCCGGCTGCATCGGTACATGAAGGTACGACAAATGGAAAGAAAACTGATCCTCACAGGCGCCCATGCGGCGATGAAACTGCGCAGACTGGCATACGAGATCCTGGAGAACAATCCGGGAGAACAGGAATTGCTGCTGGCCGGCATAATGGGTTGCGGGCTCGTGGTCGCGAGTCAACTCCAATCCCTGCTTTCCGAGATTTCATCGGTATCTGTTCGCCTTATCTCTGTGGATCTCGATAAAGAACATCCGGGAGCAGTCACGCTCAGCGAATCCGTGGCGCTGGACGGCAAGGTGGTGATCCTGATCGATGATGTCGCCAACAGTGGCCGTACATTGCTGTACGCACTTCGTCCCTTCCTGGAATGTCATCCCAGAAAGATCCAGACCCTTGTACTGGTCGAACGCTCGCATAAGGCCTATCCCATTCATCCTGATTTTGTGGGATTGCGACTGGCCACTACCATCCAGGATCATGTACGGGTCGAGGTGGACGGAGAGCTGATCACCGGTGCTTACATCCAGTAATTCCCTTCAGAAATATAGCAGATGCCCCCGAATTCTTCCTCTTCCGTCTATTTCCAGCGCCGGAGCGGGGATCTTTACAATGTTAATCACCGACATGGCTGACCGCAGAAATCGGTTTCTGACCGGGATCCTCGATAAGTCAACATCCAAAGACAGGAAAAATCTTCTGTAGCGTAAGATATCGCTGC
>CAJBZC010000331.1 GCA_903959965.1 uncultured bacterium | reverse complement strand
GGGCGGATACGGAAAATACATAAAAGATTGCCCACTCGAACTCCGTGAAGATCCCGGACTGATCAAGGCCGCCGTTAACGACAACGAATGGAACATCAAACATGCAGGCCCTAAACTCCTGGCAGATCGGTATTTTCTCGAAGCACTGATCCACGATCATCCCGCCTGTATCCAGCACCTGCCCGATGATATGAAATTTGACCCGGGACTCAGAGAACTCGCTGATCGAAGAAAGACAGAACTCAAAGGAATAAAATCATCCGAACCCCAGCCTTCGCATAAGCCTGAAGCGGATAAGGAAAATGATGAACAGGACGAACTGCCCTTTTGATCATCCCCTAAAATAAATATAATGGACATCAAAAAGGTGGAGAACGACCGGAAATTCATAGGCAGCCTGCTGGACTATTATCTCGATAAATCCATCAGATATTTCAATGATATCGATGACGCCTTCCTCATACATGATGAAGTGGTCGATTTCCTCGAAAAAAAAGCACGTCCTATTGACCCTTTCCCGGGCTTCGAGCAATTGCTGGAAGATGATGAATTCCTGGATTCGGAACAGTGCACCCGGATCTTGAAAAGATTCGTCCGCAATGTAGATGTATTGCGTCTCGACAGGCTGGAATTCTGGAAGGACGGGCAATGCGTCGACCATAATGTCCGATACATCGACATCTGGGAAGACGACCTGCTGCCCCATTACTTCATCCTGCATAACGAACCCCGCCAAGCCTATCTGTTGCTTGACCGGGAGTCCGGAAGCCTCCTGCCCTGGAGGTTTCACGTCCTCTGCCCGTCGAGCGATAAGAACATCATCATCGGTGAACATCTGGACGAACCTTTCGACAACCGCGGAATATGTGCAATCAGACTCAGAGATAGAGGCCTGGAAGATGATATGGTGGACGGTCGTACGACCGCAGACCCCGTTCCGTTCGAAACCCTGATGCCCGGCATATCTCCGGATGACCTTCCTTTCATATTCCCCTTTGGAACAAATGTGCCACATCTCTACATTCCGCTTCGATCCGTGCAGGATATCATGTTCAGGCATCGTATGCAAGAACTCATGAATGCCGATGACCTGGATGATCCTGAAGAAAGTCCGGATGAAGAAGCGTCAAATAAATATAAGGATCAGCCCTCTGTCGAAGATGACGGACTACCCTTCTGATCAAAATGAACCCTGAAAAACACTGCTCATGAGTATGAACAATAAAATGGAGGAAGTGATGGACGGAATGACGCCCGAATATCTCTCCCTGGCAGAAGAAAATCAATTCATCTATCTTTTCTCCAAAGCCTTTCTCTATCTCAAGATGGGCCCCGAAGCCTATCGCCGACGAGACTTTTTCAAACAGCCCTCCGAAGACGCCGATGCCGATGAACTTGCAGCCATCGAAAACGGCTGCCGGCAGATCCTCGACGGCCGGGGATTCAGCGCAGATCAGCCTTTGACAGGACTGGGCATCTCAGGTTTTTATCGCCTGATGGATCTTTTTCACTTCAAACTCCGCAGTCAATCCGTCGCCGGAAGCGTAGAAGGACGTCGTGGAATGCTCGATCGAATGGACATGCAACATGCGATGGATGAACGTACCTGCGTACTCTTCAATTTAGTCTGCTACGAAGATTGACCATGGAGGCATCTCCCTGGATCAATCCCGGCTGATCTTGGCATAAAAATCCGGATGTAAACTGATCTCACTTACCCCCTTGGGTAACCGGATATGCTGCTCCTTTGTCGATGGCTCCAGCCAAATATCATCCCCCGATTTTATATTTATTTTCACCGGTATATTATATCCGTCGATGCAATCCGTCCAGCGATAATATAAATGACGATCCTTGATGCGCCAGGTCAGTACCGGGATCTTCGTCGTTTTCAAATACTGGTCGAACAAGGGAGTAATGTCCCGTCCCAGTTGCGTTGACCAGAACGTCGCCACCTCCTCATGCGTCACCGTTCGATGACGGAACGTCTCGTTCATCCCACGCAACGCAGCGCGAAACCGCTCTTCGTCACGGAACAACTGACGCATATAATGGATCATATTGCCGCCCTTGTAATACATATCACCAGATCCCTCCGTGTTCACACCATAAGGACCGATGATCGGCATGTCGTTCCGGATCAGCTTCCGCGTGCCGCGGACATACTCACTGCCGGCCTGCTTCCCCGACTGACACTCCGTGAAGATCGTCTCCGAATAATTCGTGAAGCCCTCATGCACCCACATATCAGCAATATCCTTCGTGGTGATGTTGTTCCCGAACCACTCATGCCCGCTCTCATGCACCAGGATGAAATCCCATTTCAAGCCCCATCCCGAACCCGACAGATCCCGCCCCCGATAGCCATTTTGATACCCATTACCATACGCTACCGCACTCTGATGCTCCATCCCCAGATGCGGCGCCTCCACCAGCTGGAAGCCATCGGCCCGGAAAGGGTAGGGGCCAAACCAATGCTCGAAACAACGCATCATGTCACGCGCCTGCACAAACTGCGTTTTCGCTTTGTCGAGGTTGTAGTCGAGCACATGATAGGTGGCATCGAGCGCACCCGCCTCACCCGACAGTGTCTCCTGCCAGGATGCATATGCCCCGATATACGGGATGATATTATAACTGTTGATCGGACTGCTGACGGCCCACTGATACGTTGTGTAGCCCTTACCGCTAGCGACGACAGACCGCAGCCGGCCATTGCCCACCGCCTTCAGCGAGTCCGGCACCATGATGGCCAGCGAGGCGCTGTCGGGCTCGTCAGACTGATGATCCTTGCACGGATACCAAACACTTGCTCCCAGCCCCTGACAGGCCACACTCATCCAGGGACGCCCCTTTGCATCTGTCGTGAAGATCCATCCGCCGTCCCAGGGCGGACGCTTCGCCACCACCGGCTTACCGGAGAACGCGATGAATATGGATTCCAGCGATCCGGCAGGCAGCGACTCGGGGAAGTCTACATGCCAGGCATTACCTTCACGCGAAAAGGAGAGTGCGCGGCCCTTCCAGACGATCCCATCGATGTTCATCGGCTCCTGCAGGTCGATCTGCATGCGGTTACCCATGCCCGTTACCCTGAAGGTGATCTTCACCGTGCCGGCAATGCGTCGTGTGCTGAATTCCGGCGCCACCGTAATGGCATAATGCGTGACATCCCACCAGCTGCGCTCCGCATTCAAACTGCCCCGCAGACTGTCCGCCCGCGAAAAGCTTTTCGATTGGGCACGCACTTCAGGGGTGGTCATTGATCCGAGGAACGTTAGCAGGCAGATAAAGATCAGGTGAATCGGAGGGATGGGGTTACGTTGCATTCCTGTACTTTTGAAGGGATGCAAAGTAGGATAATTTTCGGCTGTCTGCTGCTCCCCCTGCTCCTGGCCTGTCACCGCGACCGATCCGATGAGCGGCAGGTATTCCGGTACAGCCAGCCGGATGGCATCTCGACCCTCGACCCGGCCTTTTCCAAAAGCCAGGCCATCAACTGGGCTACCCACCAGCTCTTCAACAGCCTTACCGAAGTAGACAGGAGTCTGAACATCGTGCCGGCCCTGGCCCGCCAATGGACACTCTCCGCAGATCGACGGGAATACTCGTTCACGCTGCGCGATGATGTGATGTTCCACGACCACCCGGCCTTTCCCGGTGGTAAAGGACGACGCATGAAGGCCTCCGATGTGGTATTCTCCCTGAACCGGATCATCGACCCGAAAACGGCCAGCCCAGGCGCCTGGATCTTCAACGGTCGGGTCGACAGCCTCCGGCCCTTTCAGGCTCCCAACGATACCACCTTCATCCTCCGGCTCCAACGCCCATTCCCGCCGATCCTGGGCATCCTCGGGATGATGTACTGCAGCATCGTGCCGCGCGAAGTGGTGGAGAAGATGGGCAGCGATTTCGGTCGAAAGCCCTGCGGGACCGGACCCTTCCGGTTCGAAAGATGGGAGGAAGGACAAGGCATTATCCTGCACCGGAATCCTGCATACTTTGAGAGCGACAGCGCCGGGAACCGATTGCCATATCTGGACGCCGTCAAGATCACCTTCCTCGATAACAAAGCGGCCGAATTCCTCGAATTCCGACAAGGGAGACTGGATTTCATCAACGATATCGACGCCAATATAAAAGATGAAGTCCTCGACCGCAACGGGGGATTGAAACCGGCCTGGAAGGATCAGCTCCGGCTGATGAAACATCCATACCTGAACACTGAGTACCTGGGGATCCTGCAGGATACCAGCAACCCGCTGTTGAAGTCATCCCCGCTGCGACATTTGAAAGTCAGGCTGGCCATGAGCCACGCGATCGACCGCCGGAAAATGATGCTCTACCTGCGCAATTCCATCGGCTTTCCTGCGGAAAACGGCTTCGTGCCCTTCGGACTGCCGGGCTTCAACGAGCATCGCCCTGTTGGTCATGCTTACGATCCAGATGCATCCCGTCGTCTGCTTGCAGAAGCCGGATACCCCGGCGGACGCGACCTCCAAACGATCACCCTCTACACCATCCCCATCTACGCGGAGCTCGGCGCCTTCATCGCCCGTCAAATGGAGGAAGTTGGCATCCCTGTAAAAGTCGAAGCCATGCAGCGCGCCAGCTTGCTCGAACGGATCGCCCGCAACCAGGCCCTCTTCTTCCGCGGCAGCTGGATAGCAGACTACCCCGACCCCGAAAATTATCTCAGTGTGTTCTACAGCAAAAATCCCTCACCCCCAAACTACACCCGCACACGCATCCCCGAATTCGACCGACTCTACGAAGCCGCCCTCCTCGAAACCAACGATAGCCTCCGACACACCATATACCGCCGGATGGACCAGCTCATGATCGATCAGGCACCCGTCATCCCACTCTGGTACGACATGGCGATCCACCTCGTGCAACCCAACGTCGAAGGCTTCGGACCCAATACCCTCAACCTCCTCGAACTGCGGCATACTCGCCTCATCAAACCCTGATGTTTACTTTGTATTTTCTCCGCGCCCTCGCGGTCGACCGCGAAGTAACAAAGCCGCGAGGGAATACAAGTTCCTTCGAAGTGCGGGATGACAATGAGGGGGGAGAATGATCATTTAATTGGCGGTTAACTTCATTACATATGTCGAAAAAAGTAATCCCCCGGCTGTCATCCCGAGGCCGCCGAGGGACCTTGTATTTGTTGTTAAAAAAATATTGAGCCAACATTGGGGGAAGGTAGGAACAGCAGAATACAAGGTCCCTCGGAGGCCTCGGGATGACAATGAGGGGGGATGTCCCTCGCAGTGCAGGATGACAATGAGGGGAATATCCCTCGCAGTGCGGGATGACAATGAGGGGGATGTCCCTCGGAGTGCAGGATGACAATGTGGGGGGATGTCCCTCGCAGTGCAGGATGACAATGTGGGGGGATGTCCCTCGCAGTGCGGGATGACAATGAGGGGGGAGAATGATCATTTAATTGG
>CAJBZC010000330.1 GCA_903959965.1 uncultured bacterium | reverse complement strand
CTCCGCCGCATGGTGGAGTCGCATCTTGCCAGTGAGGCTCGCGCCTTGCCCGATGCCATCTGGCTGCCCCTCGGCCCGAAGGCACTGGCCGCGATGCAGCACCTCGTGCACCTCGGTGCCATTGGCCGTGACCGCATCCTCGAGGGATTGCCTCACCCGAGCGGCGCCAACGGCGAGCGCATCGCCCATTGGCTGAGGGCCCATCCCAAAGTGGATCATGTCTACTGGCCGGGATTCACCGACCATCCAAATCATGAGATCGCACGGGCGCAGATGCGTAGCTTCGGTGGTATGATCAGTTTTACGCTGAAAGACGAAAGCATCGAAGCTGCGATGAAGGTGCTGTCTTCCACAAAAGTGTTTTCACTGGCGGAGAGTCTGGGGGGAGTTGAGTCGCTGATCAATCATCCGGCTACGATGACGCATGCATCGATCCCACGTGAAGAGCGTTTGAAGAACGGTCTCTCCGACGGATTGATCCGGTTGAGTGTGGGTATTGAAGATGTGGAGGATCTGATGGAAGATTTGGGTCAGGCGATCGGGTAAGGATCCAATATACATGGGCATCGCCTGCACATCGATCGTTCATCCACACCGTAATGAATCCTGATGTCCTCCTGCAAGGAGTTCAACGCCTGCGTATTGTCCGGGTGAATGCAAATGAGGCCGTCTTTTCACCAATATCATTCAAGGCCTCCTGGTTGTAATGCACATTATCCTTGAACCATCCACGCTGCGCAAATGCATCGGTTTCTGTATATGCCAAATATACGCGCTTCATTTTCCGGGAAACTGAACGCTGTACGTCCCTCACCATCTGGCATCCCTCGGGTGACTTATCCTGCTGAAAACCGGTCTGTACAATGTAAACAGGAAGGGCTTCCCCGAATTCTTTTCTAAACCTTTGTATGAGACGAAGGAAAGCATCTTCATACTCGCCGGCTGCAATTTGAGCGGAGACAAAGGCATTCGCATCCCGCTCGCCCTGCATCCAGATGATCCCGGAAAGTTTCACACCTGCTGCCTTCTCCGCCATGCGCGTCTTTTCAATGGCCTGGGGAAAGAGATATCCGGATTCATCCCAGGTGCCATAAAACGATAACTCAGCTTTTGCAGCACAGGAGGCACCTCCACGTGCTGCAGTGACCATGTACACCTTTTGCCCGGACAATTCGTGAAATTTTCTGGCAAAAGCCGGCGCGACACTGCCCGTACCCGCCCGCTGGAACAGTTTCCAGGGCTTACCCGCAGGATCCCTGAGCGGTATGAAATTGCCGGCCTCAGCATCAAACTCAAAAGCGGTTCCCGCCAGCGGTTGCACACTCTTAGCAGAATCTCCCTGACCCACTGCATTACTTTGCCCCGCCAGCAGAAAAAGTTGCTGGCCACAGAGTCCATCAGAGCAGAGTAACATGAAAAAGAAAGCAGGGATACATATAACCCTGAAATTCCATGGAACAACATAACCATGGATCTTCCTGGCAAACCAATGGAGATATGAATGCATTCTGTGGATCAATTTTCCCTGCACACATAGAGCAGAATGCTAAGATATGGCAAGCATTTCATTCAACGATACCAGGTGCTATTGCCCGATTATAAATGCGCAAACGCCGGAGGGAGCCCCTGAAATTATTCATACTTATATTATCTCCTTCGGCATTTCCAACTTTCATCACCACCTCACCAACGGCCTCGAACTCTTTTCCAACCGTACCCACACGTCCGGCAGCCGTAGCATCTTTTGTATCATGTGTAATGCCCGTTTTTTGACTGATCAGACGCTGGTTCTTCCAGATCGAAGCGTTGCCTTTTTGAAAAACGAAATCCAGATGAACGGCTTTGCCCGGCTCGTACACGGAATCAGCGAACAGATCTGTATGATCCGACACGCTGCCGATCCGAAAGACGACACCGCCCGACTGCGTCAACTGGATCGACCACCCCGAGTTACCCGTCTTGGGTATCCGGGCAATGGGCGTCATATTGGCGAGAATGTCCGCCGAGATATCTAAAGATATCGAGATGCTGTCACCGTAACCCACATTGCGATCGAAAAAATAGAATTTCTGATCACCGGTGAATGAAATAGGCGAAGCCTCTGCCAATCTCCACATTGGATCATCCACTGAAGCAGTTTGCCTGGAGAGAACAGGCTTCTGGCCGGGCTTCGGCGGTTTCATGAACATCACATCATCGATCTCCATCCATTCACCTGCCTGACCCTGCGCAGCGATCTCGAACCTGACCTGATGGTTGCTTACCTCCACATCCGGAATTTGCACGGCAGTCCATCGACCTTTGACCGGAATTTCATATTCAATATCCTTACCGCCAAAGGAATGTACCCTGATCACACATCGACCCGGACGTGCGGATGTCCTCACGCGGGCTGTCAATTGATAGCGCCCGTTCATGATGAATTCAAGCGTTTGATTTATGCCTCCATCAAAGGCGGAATCGGAACCTATCCGGAGCAAGTGATGATCAGGTGATCCTTCCTCATTGACGATCCTAACCGCTCCCGGTGTACCCTGATTGTTCCAGCACAAGGGTTTTAGCGGATCATACTTTTTTTGATTGTACTCAAAGTTTCCGTTTGGCAGGATCGTGACCCCGGGATAGTCGCGACCATAATATTTAAAATACTTGAAAATGGAGGCGCCTGGAAGTTTGGTCGAATCCACCTTACCCACACCATTCAAAGCCGTGAGCCAAACCACCTGATGTGCATTGAGTTGCGCATATTCTGCACGGGCTACTTCCTTTCCGTTATCGTAAAAAATGACACCCTCGGGAGTGAATTCATACGCATCCAGAAACCATCCATCCTTCTTTAAATTGAAAGGAACCTGTGCCCTGTGAGGCCACGGAGTGTAAGTATATCCTTTGAAAGGAAGATCTACGTATAAATTATTCGTGGCTACCCATGTCTTGGAATCGATCTCATAGGAATCGATCTCAAAAATATTATTGTTCGGATTTGCGCCGCCCCTTTGCCAGAAGGATGTATGAACACCGTGACCTTCCATAAAAGGCTTCGACAAGGATTCATAATAACCATAGCCGAAATTGTGCCTGCTGATGATGCCACCGCCCGTATTCTCCCATTTCCCATCGATCATCTCATGCTTGACAGTGATATGCAGCGAACTG
>CAJBZC010000329.1 GCA_903959965.1 uncultured bacterium | reverse complement strand
AGTTGCTGGACAACGGCCCGTTGCGCACGACTTTCCGCTTATATTATGATCCCGTGACCCTTCATGGGCACAAGGTATCTTCCGTAAAAACGATCAGCATCGATGCCGGGACCTACATGAACCGCATCACCGCACAGTATGATATTGCTGGAATGGATTCGCTGCCCGTGGTGATCGGTATTGTCACCCGCAAGGATCCCGGCCGCATGCATGTCGACGAACAGCAGGGGATCATGACCTATTGGGAGCCGACAGATCCGAAGTGGGGTACCACGACGGTGGGCATTGTGTCTCCGGTATCGGGTAAGCTCCGGGTCACACCGCTGCAGATCCTCCTGCAGACGCGCATTGCCACCAACAAGCCCTTCACTTACCACATGGGGGCTGCCTGGGATCGCGAAGGGGTGATGCAAAACGCAGCTGCCTGGGAAGCCTGGGTAGCGGGATATCAGCAGGCGCAGGCGGCCGTGCAGGGGCTTCGTGTTTCTTACAAGTGATCAAAGGGAGATAGGTCCTGCGTCTTCTCGGTAAAGCCTAATTTTGCGGCATGAACCCCCATGCATCCTGGGATGATACCATCGTGGCCCTGGCAACTGCCCACGGCGTGAGCGCCATCGGCGTGATCCGCCTGAGCGGCCCGCGGTCGGTGGAGATCGTCGACGGCCTTTTCCCTTCCAAAGATCTCTCTGCCCAAGCGCCGAATACTTTGCATGTCGGTTTCCTGAAGGACGGGGATGTGGTGTTGGATGAGGTGGTGGTTTCCCTGTTCCGCGCGCCCCGGTCTTACACGGGAGAGGATGTCGTGGAGTTGTCCTGCCATGGTTCTCCCTATATCCAAGAGCGTATCATTCAGACCTGCATCACCCGTGGGGCGCGGTTAGCGAAGCCGGGGGAGTTCACACAGCGCGCCTTCCTGCGCGGGAAACTCGACCTCACGCAGGCTGAAGCAGTGGCGGACTTGATAGCATCCAATTCAGCCGCGGCCCATCATACGGCGATCCGCAACATCCGCGGAGGTTTCTCGGAAGTGCTCAAGAACTTGAGGGAGGAACTGATCACTTTTTCGGCACTCATTGAACTGGAGCTGGATTTCTCTCAGGAGGATGTGGAGTTTGCTGATCGCACACAACTGCGCACATTGATTTTACGCATATCCGACACCGTTAGTAATCTCCTCGAATCCTTCCGCTTGGGCAATGTCATCCGAAACGGCGTGGGCATCGCCATCGTAGGCAAGCCGAATGCAGGGAAATCCACCCTGCTCAACACCCTGCTCAATGAGAACCGGGCGATCGTGAGCGAAATCGCCGGCACCACGCGCGACACCATCGAAGAGGTGTTGAATATCGATGGGATCCTGTTCCGGCTGATCGATACAGCCGGCATCCGCGAGAGTACCGATGTCATCGAGGCGATCGGGGTGGAGCGGAGTCTGGAGAAGATGCGCACGGCCGATCTGGTCTTATATTTATTTGATGTGTCCACCGAAACACCCGCTGAATTGGAAGCCGCGGTGCATCGGTTGTCAGGCGTCAACAACAATTACCTGCTGATCGGATCGAAGTCGGATCTGCTCTCAGATGAGGCACTGGCAGCGCGTTATGCCGGTCTGGATGTATTGTATCTCTCCGCCCGTACGCATCATCACGTCGACACCCTCAAGCAGCGCCTGGTGGATAAAGTTCTGCAGGGACAGGTAGGCGGCGAAAGTGTCATCGTCACCAATGCCCGTCATTACGCGGCTCTGCAGCAGGTGGCCTCCTCGCTGTCCGATATCCGCAAGGGCATGGACGACATGATTCCCGGTGATCTGCTGGCGCTGGACATTCGGCGTTGTTTACATTATCTCGGCGAGATCACGGGTGCGGTGACGAACGAGGACCAGCTGGATTATATCTTCAGTAAGTTTTGTATCGGGAAGTAACTATTTTTTGTTTCATAAATGCTTGTATTTGTTTGGTTTTAGCTGATTTATCCTTCTGTTAATTGTTGCCCAACTCTACCCTCACAATGCTACCGGCAAGGCATTGGAAAAACTGAAGGCCGGTCACTATCGCAAACTATAGCCCACAAAGTGTCATTGCTCTGTTTATCAATAGAATATGGGCAATTTATTTCCAATTTAGTCAAGTCATTGCTTTACCAGATGACTTAATAAGTCAAGTAATAACTTTACTAAATACTTTCAATAGTCAAGTAATAGCTTTACTTT
>CAJBZC010000328.1 GCA_903959965.1 uncultured bacterium | reverse complement strand
GGCTGCTGATGAAAGACCAGGACATCCCTGAGGATTTCATCAACCGGCAATTGAATGAAACCCGCTATATCACCAAAGAGTCGATGCGCCTGCTGAAAGAAATCTGCAGAAGTGTATATGGCACTTCTGGCTCCGTAACGGAATTCCTCAGGCAACAGTGGGGGTACAACGAAGTCCTTAAGCAGCTGAACCGCCCGGTGTATGAAGCTGCGGGAAAAGTGGTTGACGGAAAAATAGAAGGATGGAGCAAGCGCGACGACCATCGGCATCACGCCATTGACGCCCTGATCGTAGCCTGCACCCGACAGTCATTCATCCAGCAACTCAACACCCTGAATTCACGCATCACCCGCGAGGAACTCAACCGGGTGGTAAAAGATAAAAATCTTAGCAACGGGGAGCGGCGAAAATCACTGCTTGAACAATACATCCAAACACGGCAGCCGCTGCACACCGAACAAGTAAAACAGGCTGTCGCCGGCATCCTTATCTCTCAGAAGCCCGGGAAAAAAGTAGCCACAGTTTCCCGCAACATCGTCAATGGCAAAACCCAGTTGACCCTCACTCCTCGAGGTCAGTTGCACAAAGAACAGGTGTACGGACTGATCCGCCGCTATGCAGAAAAGAAAACGCCGCTGAATGGGCGTTTCATGCAAGCAGACAAGATCGCCAGTGAACTGCACAGAAAACTGGTGACGGATCGACTGGCTGCATTTGGAAACGATCCCAAAAAAGCATTCAAGGATCTGGAAAAGGATCCCATCTGGACCGATGCTGCAAAAACCAGGGCCTTGACGGAAGTGACCCTGTGGGAAGAGTGCTTCGTGTATCGGTATAATCTGGATATGGGCTTTAAGGAAAAGGATATTAAATCTATCATCGATAAACAGGTACGTGAAAAAGTACAGGAACGATTTGATGCCTGCGCAGGGCAGAAAGATCATCCCTTAAAAAACCTTGCACAAGATCCAATCTGGCTCAACAAAGAAAAGGAAATACGCATCACCAGCGTCAGATGTTTTACAGGACTTCAGGGACTTGTTCCGCTCCACCGAAAAACAGCAGGCATCACTGCCAACGCAGCCACCCTATCCTCCGATAGTCGCCCAGTTGATTTTGTGTCCACCCGGAATAACCACCACATCGCACTATATCAAGCCCCGGATGGAAAATGGCAGGAATCAGTTGTTACGTTGTGGCAGGCTGTGGAACGCAAAAAGCTCGGGCTTCCCGTTATCATTCAGGATCCGAGGGCAGCATGGGACATCGTACTGTCCAAAGGAATCGATGACCAGGATTTGCTGAACGGGTTGCCTGCCCAGGACTGGACTTTTGTGACATCGTTGCAACAGAATGAGATGTTTGTATTTAGAATGGACCGTGAGTCGTTAGAAAATGTAATTGTAAAAAATAGGGAAGATTTAATTGGCCCCAATTTATACAGAGTACAGAAACTGTCAGAATCATACTATGTATTTAGGCAACAATATGAAACTCGATTAGAAAAAGATAATGAAGAAGCGAAGCAGTTAATGATGATGCAAAAATTTATAAGATCTCAAAGTTTAGAGAAATTTCAAACATTAAATCCAATAAAAGTCAGGGTGGATTCGTTAGGCAGGATATCGCTTGCCTAAAACCACACCATGATAAAACGGACCCTTTACTTCGGGAATCCGGCCTATTTGAAAACCGCCCATGAGCAATTGATCGTCCAGTTTCCTTCAGATCCGGAAAAGAAGGAAACAGTTCCTATTGAGGACATTGGCCTGATCGTCTTGGATCATGGACAGATCACGATCACGCAGTGTCTGATGGCTCGGTTGCTGGAACAGAATGTGGCGCTGGTCACCTGCGATGGCACCCATCATCCGGCAGGAATGTTTTTTGTATTGGAGGGTAACACCCTCCAAAGTCAAAAGCATCAGGCACAGGTGAATGCATCGCTCCCCTTGCGCAAACAGCTTTGGCAGCAGACGGTCATCGCGAAAATCTGCAATCAGGCAGCCCTCCTCAAGGAACAACGAGTCTCCGGCAGTTACCTTACGACCCTGGCCACGAAAGTAAAAAGCGGTGATTCAGGTAATGAAGAGGCCAAGGCCGCTTCTTATTATTGGAAAAGGGTATTCCCGGAGTTTTTGCAATTCAGCCGAGATCGTTTCGGCACAGCCCCCAATAATCTACTCAATTACGGATATGCCATATTACGGGCAATGGTCGCTCGTGCCATTGTGGGCAGCGGTCTCCTGCCCACCCTCGGCATTCATCACCGGAATCAATACAATGCATTTTGCCTGGCCGATGACATTATGGAACCATATCGTCCGTATGTGGATCAGGTGGTCTGCGAGATCGTTCGTATGAACGGGCGTTTCCTGGAGATGACGCCCACCATGAAGCGTATGTTGTTGGAGATCCCGGCCATTGATGTTCACCTGGAAGGCCGAAAAAGTCCGTTGATGGTGGCCGTCAGTCGCACAACGGCGAGTCTCGCCCGATGTTTTGAAGGCGAAGCCCGAAAGATCATCTACCCGGACATGAAACCGCTGCTTTCATGAAAAGTTATCAGGAACGAATCAATGCCTACCGAATCATGTGGATCCTAGTCATGTACGACCTTCCTATGATCACCAAGAAGGAGAAACAACACTACACCGAGTTTCGGAAGAGCATGCTTAATAGTGGTTTCGCGCGCTTTCAGTTCAGCATGTACCTCCGCCATTGCAGCAGCCGCGAAAATGCGGACATGCATGTGGAACGTGTCAAAAAGATCCTGCCACCCCAGGGGCATATTGGCATCATGACCATCACCGATAAACAATTCGGTATGATGGAGATATTCCGTAGCAAGGCTGCCATTGCCGGGCCAGGTGCCGGAACCCAACTCGCCCTATTTTGACCCGATAGAAACGAAAAAAACGCCTCAAGAAGCGTTTTTTTCATCCTAAAAAAGGGCTGAAACCCTTTGCTGTAAAGGGTTTTAGCAAAATCGGTTGTTGATACCCGAAGGTAATCAAAGAGATGAAAGCAAATCACAACACTTTATTCAATCCAAACTGGTCATCACCAGTTGTTGATACCCGAAGGTAATCAAAGAGATGAAAGCAAATCACAACACGGATACTATTG
>CAJBZC010000327.1 GCA_903959965.1 uncultured bacterium | reverse complement strand
GTGGTACCGCTGGCCGCGATGCCGATGACGATATCTGCAGGGGTGATATCATACCCGCAGAGGTCTTTCCACCCATCCTCTGTGCTGTCTTCTGCAAATTCAACGGCCTTGAACATGGCATCCATGCCTCCGGCGATAAGACCGATAACGAGCCCATGAGGCACGCCATAGGTCGGAGGACATTCACTGGCGTCAACTACGCCAAGGCGACCGCTGGTTCCTGCACCGATATAGAAGAGGCGGCCACCCGCCAGCATTTTTTCGGCGACGGCGCCGGCCAGACCTTCAATATCCGGCAGGGCACTTTCCACGGCCTGGGGAACGATCTTATCTTCTGTGTTGATATTCCGAAGGATCTCGAATACGCTCATGCGTTCCAGATGATCGTAATGGGAAGGTTGCTCGGTTACACGCTGGAATGCTTCCATAATTAGGATACAAAGTTAATAAATACGGGCGTGAATTGCACGTCATTGACGGCAGATTGAAGGATAGTTAACCGCGAAGACAGAAAGCCGCGAAGGGACCTGGACGGATCATTTGTGATATATCTTCAATCCTTCCATCGGATTACGAAGAATGATACCCGGGGTAAGTTCATAGTTCTTGCAGAGCTCCAGCAACACATCTCTGAATCCCCAGGCCACGCCACCCACAAAATGGACAGGAAGGGTCCAGCTCTCGCGATACTTAATTACGTGATGAAAGAAAAAGTCGTTCAATCCGTCTTCTACGATGTTTTCGACCATGTAATGCCCTCGGTTTTCGGCGAGGAATTCTGCGAAGCCGGCAAGGTAGCGGTTCGCCAGCGGTTTCTTGTAGACATTGGCAAGGATCGAAGGGGCGTCGGTCTGGTATTTGTCATCGAACCGGGCGCGCAATTCTTCATCATAAGTATTGTAGAGATAGTATTGCAGGACGCGGCGGCCCAGATAAGCCCCGCTGCCTTCATCTCCAAGGACATAACCCAGACCCGGACTGTTGCGGGCGATTCGTTTACCGTTATAGTAACAGGAATTGGAGCCGGTGCCGAGGATGCAGGCGACGCCTTTTTCGCGGCCGCAAAGAGCACGGGCGGCCGCCAGGAGGTCGTTTTCTACGGTGACATCAGTGCCGGGGAAGGTCCGCTTCAGTGCCTTTCGGACCAGTGCGGCGTTCGGTTTACTCAGGCATCCGGTGCCGTAGTAGTGGATCTCGTCGATCTTCACCTTTCCCAGTTGCGGGAGCAGTTCCCGGCACAGGAGTTCTTCGATCTGTACATCGTTGAGGAAATAGGGACTGATCCCCTGGGTGAAATAAGTTGTGTCCCTGCTGCCTTTCATCAGACACCATTCGGCCTTGGTGGAGCCACTGTCTGCGATCAATTTTACGGTTGGCATGTGTAGTTCCGCGATTTTCAGCGAAATTCGCCATTCTCTGTCATCAACGCATACATTTCGGCATGAATCAGCGAAAACTGCAGGTCTGGATCCCCTTACTTCTCTCTTTGTCGATGGTCATCGGCATCCTCATTGGCTACAAACTGCACGGAAATCTTCCGGCCGGCAGTCCGCTGTTTGGGGGCAGCCGTAAGGATGTACTCCGGGAGGCCATGGGGTTGATACGGGGACGATACGTCGATCCGGTGGATACTGATACGCTGGGCCATGCGGCCATCGAGCGGGTGCTGGAGATGTTGGATCCGCATTCCGTATTCATTCCCGCCAAAGCATTGGATGAGGTCAATGAAGACCTTGCCGGCCGGTTTCAAGGCATTGGTGTGGAGTTCAACATTTTTGATGATACGGTGCATATTCTGACAGTACTCCCTAACGGTCCGAGTGAGAAGGCCGGACTCCAGTCGGGTGATCGGATCCTGAAGGTCGGCGACAGTCTGGTGGCAGGCCGCGGGATCAGTTCGGATGGGATCCGATCCCTGCTGCGCGGGCCGGACGGAACGAAGGTGGATGTTACCATTCTTCGGGGCATCCGGGATCAGCGAAAGGCAACCATTACCCGTGGATTCATTCCGATCACATCCCTTGATGCCGGCCACATGCTGGATGACAGTACCGGATATATCCGACTCAACCGTTTTGCGGAAGACACCTACGAAAGCTTTATGGAGCGGCTTGAGGCCCTGCAAAAACAGGGAATGCGGGCGCTGGTGCTTGATCTGCGGGAAAACGGCGGTGGTATTTTGGACGAAGCGGTTGAGATCGCGGATGAATTCCTGGATGGCGACAAGCGAATCGTGTACACCGAAGGTGCCCATGTGCCCCGGAAAGAATACACCTGCCGACGGAACGGACTCTTCGAACAGGGCCGGCTTGTGTTGCTGATGGATGAGGGATCAGCTTCCGCCAGCGAAGTGTTGGCGGGGGCACTGCAGGACTGGGACCGCGCAACGATCATCGGACGGCGTAGTTTTGGAAAGGGATTGGTGCAGGAACAGTACAGTCTGTCTGACGGATCCGCACTGAGACTAACGGTTGCCCGTTACTACACGCCTCTCGGACGCAGCATCCAGAAACCTTATGCGGACGGCAACGATAAATATCACGACGAGATATTCAATCGGTGGGAAAACGGCAGGCTTCAGCAGCCGGATACAGCCGTAAAACCCGGCACACAGGTGTTTCTGACACCCCGGGGCAAAAAAGTATATGGCGGAGGGGGGATATCTCCGGATATATTCATGCCTTTCGACACGACTGAATCGGTGGGATTATTGTCTACCCTCTACGAACGGAATACGCTCGACAGGTTCGCTTATCGCTACTACATCTCCCACCGGGAAGAAATGGATCGCTTCAAGACCCCTCAGGATTTCGCCCGCGGCTTCTCGGTGGATGACAGGATGTTTTCGGATTTCGAACGGTATGCGAAAACTGACAGCCTTGATTTGACAGTACTCTCCATGCTGGAACAGCGCCGGCTCAGTCTCAGGATCAAGAGTCGGCTGGCACGACAAATGTGGCGGAGCGAAGGGTTGTTTGCCGTGCTCAACCAGGAGGATCCCATGATCCTGAAAGCACTTGGTAAGAATGAGCAATGAGGGTGAACTTCCGCTGTTAGTCAGATCTTTTTGACCACGTAGATCACTGAGCTGCACCGCTCTGTGTTTGATAAGGCCGTCAGGTTGGACACCATCCCTTGCAGGAAAGCACCGGGATAACCCAGGATTCCGCTTTTGCGATACTTCTCACTGAGCAGCGAGACATAGAAAGCGTCAAACCACATTGGGAGGGTATGCGAGACCGTGAGTCCCTTCCTTTCCATGAGCGCGCGGATGGAATCGGGAGAGAAATGATACAGATGACGGGGGACATCCCATGCGGCCCAGGATCCGCCGTAATGCAGCGCATCTGAGGATTTATGGTTGGGTACCGCGATGTACATCATGCCATTGGTCTTGAGAACCCTGCTAAGGTGATCAAGGGTCTCCTGTAGGTCATGAACGTGTTCAAGCACATGCCAAAGTGTGATGACATCGAAAGATGCATCGGGCAACGATCTGAGGTGATCCGGGGATTCAGCCTGAATATGGTGCAGTCGGCTTGCATTCTGACGCGCCAGCGGATCTGGTTCGAGCGCTGTGGCAGCCCAACCCGCATCTTTCATAACTTTTAGAAATGCACCGGTGCCGCAACCGTAATCCAGGATGGCCTGATTTGAGGAATGTACCTGGCCGGAGACAAGTTTCCGTTTCTGCTGCAGCGTATGAATCCGGACTGCGTGATAGAGCCGATTGACCAGTCCTTTTCTTGTTTCTGTGTGTGAGACGTAATCCTCCGACTGATAATATTTTATGATGGAATAACTGTCAGGTGCGTCCTGTGTGAATTTGAGCTGACATTTCATGCAGTGCCAAACAGGAAATACTTCTCCACTGACGGAATAGTCACGTATGCGCAGGTTCTCGCGAATGTCGGTACCGGCACAGGCGGGACAGGCGGCGTGGTGAACAGTCATGTCGTCATGGGGCTTTTATGGTGCTGTATGTCGGAGCTGTGTCAGCCGGATGAACAAGGTCTTGACGGACGGAGAATCCGCTGTCCGTCGGATTAAAGAAACGCATACTGAAGAGCAGTAGGGCACACAGGGCTAGTATCGTAGCCCGGAACAACATCCGCTGATACATGGGTACAGGTTCGTCATGCGCATGCAGGAACTCCTCCATTTCACTGCTGGACCGATGCAGTTCACCTACACGGACCGTATGTTCCGCATCTTTCCGGATGACCCTGTTGGCCCGCACTTTTAGGATGAAATCGTAATTGATGCGTTTCCCATCGAATTGAAAGCCACTGCCATTGTCGGGGCGCAGGATGCCTATTCCTTCGATGGGAACGGATTCACCGTGCAGTAGCCGGGTCTTGATGTCAAAGGCCAGGTTGTTGACAGATCGAACAGATTCCCAGTCTGCCATGCCACTGCGTTGCGATACGTATGCGAACATCTCACGATGTGGAGTGTCGTAACGGTGGTCGAAGCGGATCGTGAAGGATGGCGGCATCATGCGCTTACTGGCGAAATCCACCTGAGCGGAGATGCGTTGAATACGGAATGTTCCCACACCCGGGAGGGTAAGGGATCCTTGCTGGATGAAGTATTCATGCAGCCATTGAGCAGTATCGATCATCGTAGCGTCCATGGAACACTCAAATTTAAGCGAACTCATTGGAAATCGAAAGAAAAGGATAAACGACCTGTCAATTCCCAAACCTTACAGATACACCTCCGATCATATTGAAGCCATATGCCTGGTACTGGTTCCACCGTTGGTATGACTTGTTGGTGATGTTCTGAAACTTCGCCCACACACCGAAGCGCTGGTTGATGTTTAATTCCAGGCCCGCATTCAGATCGAGGGCGCCTCCGAGTCGCGAAGCGGAGCCTGATGATGTGCGAAACAACGCACCCTGCCAGATCCATGCATCGGAGGTGATCCAGAGTCCGCGGGCGATGCGCCATCTGAGATGCGCATCTATTTGTAGCGGAGGCATACCCCAGGCCCGGCCTTCGGTTGTTTGCTTTCCAAATCCGTAAAGGTTCAACCCAGACTGGAAAGTGAACTGCTCACCCTGAATGTATCCTAGTTCTCCGCGAATATGCAGAGCATCCAGGTGTTCTTCGAAAATAACCTCAAAGGCACGTCCGGTTGGCCATTTATTGACAAACAGTGGGGTGTATCGGAAACTGGTGATGCCGGCCCTGGCGCTATAGGACAGGCCTTTGGCGATCATGCCCTTGAAACCAGCATACCTTTCTGTCATCCGGGTGTTACGGAGACTTGTCGGTACATCGATCCAGG
>CAJBZC010000326.1 GCA_903959965.1 uncultured bacterium | reverse complement strand
GCGCATTGCATCTCATTCGAGAATCCCAGCCTTCGGTTAAGTGATCTGGAAGCGGGCGAGAAGGCATTGGCCTCAAAGGTGTTCAGGGCTCCCTTCGATTTTGCATTCATTGGGCGATTAGAAGATGAAAAGGGCGTATCCAGGATCCTGCAAGCCATCCGTGCGATTGATCCCGCAATGATCGGGAAAGTTCATTTTATCGGCGACGGAAAAAAAACACAGGAATATATCAATGCCAGTGCTGACATGGGCGATAAGGTCGTATTCCATGGATATAAGACCGGAACGTTCATTCGTGAGATCCTCGCATCCTCCCACTTTTTTTTGCTTCCCACCACCGCATCCGAAGGCTTTCCGAAAGTGGTAGCTGAGGCTTGCTGTTATGGATGCATTCCCATTGTTTCAGATACCAGTAGCATCCCTCATTATGTGAAAAATGAAGAGAATGGTTTTGTATGGGCAATAGATGGCGGTATGAATTTTCCGGCAACACTCACCGCAGCCATCAGTCAACCTGAAGAAGAATTGAAGAAAATAGCAAAAAATGGTGCGGAACTCGCAGAAAAGTTCACTCTTGAACGTTACTTTGATAGATTAAGCAGCGAAATATTCAAACCTTGAAACCGACACTACAGAACATTTCGGATCCAGATCAAGCCTTAAAATGGACGATTTTCCACACCGTGCTCGGTGTGGTTTGCGCCTTTACACCTTGGGGCTTCATTTTATACTTTTACGCGGTACTATATTTCAATTTTGGGCCTTCCATCAAGGCGCTGAGTAAGGGCAGTATCGTTTTGTTCACCCTTTTGTTGGCATATCTTCAGGGGTTCGAGCAAATCGCCAAGGTCAGCCGTACCTTCCCATTTGTCCCCAGCGAATATGCCAAGTATATTTCAATCATCTTCACACTGATCGCACTTTTTGTCAGCAAGAGACAAGCCAATGGATTGGGAATTACATTGCTTGTAATGATTCTCCCCGCCATTTTTTATGACCGAAGCGGCGAAAGAGGTTGGGCTGAGATTGTAAACCACTTCCTGTCTCCACTAGCAGTTGCCCTTGGTGTAATGTTATGGGGAGGGTATAGACCAACAGAACAGTCTGTTTCAAGATTAATGCGTGTACTCTGGTTCGGATTGCTGACCGTACTTGTTGCCGTATTTATCAGAACTCCTGATTATGATTCACTTGATTTCGACCTGGAGGCCAACAAGTCGACGGCAGGGGGTGGATCAACCAACCAGGTTTCCACTGCACTGGGATTCGGTATGTTCCTGACTTTTTTCGCGATCTATAAACGACAAAAATTCTCAGGTTACCGTTTGGCAGATATGGGAATCATGGGCCTGTTTGCATTACAGACCCTGTTGACCTTTTCGAGGGGAGGAATGATCGGTGCAGTGATAGCCATTGCAACACTTGTGGGGGCCTCCATGCTATCCAAACAGAAGTCCTCAGATCAGAAAGCCAACAAAAAAAAGAATCTGGCTATCGTGTATCTCGCAGCAGGCGTGGTTGTGCTCTACCTTGCCTTTAATGTGGTGGATAATATTACGGGGGGAAAACTGACCCAACGATATCAGGGAGAAACGGAGGGTACCGCAGGAGGATACGCTGAAAAAGACCTGAACAGGATGACTTCCGGTCGGTCAGGCATCATTGAAGAGGATCTGCAAGTCTGGAAGGAGTTTCCATTGTTCGGCAGTGGCATCGGTGCGTCTCCATACTTACGTATGAAATATCAAGCCGGTGATTTATTTT
>CAJBZC010000325.1 GCA_903959965.1 uncultured bacterium | reverse complement strand
CGTGACGCCCTTTACTTTGCTGCTGGGCTTGTGGCAGGTGCTGCTCTACCGGTTAACGGGCGCTGAAGATGTGATGATCGGCACGCCGGTGTCGGAAAGGCGTCATACCAGCTGGCAGGGTGTGATGGGCCTGTTCCTGAACATGGTGCCTGTGCGGATGCGGGTGGATGGGGGGATAAGTTTCCGGGAACACGTACAGCGTCTACGGGCCTTGCTGGAGGAGGTGATGGAACATGCGGATCTGCCTTACGAAGAGATCCTGACTCAGTCGCAAATGGATGGCATTGCACCCATTCAGGGCTTGACACCCATCGCCTTTGTCTGGAATGAACGTCCGGAAACGCTCGTACGCTTTGAAAAGGAGCAAGATCAATCCGCTGCTGCACGCCGCGATCTCACATGTATTTGTACTGCCGGAAAAGATGTCCTGGATATCATGCTTGCATACGATGCATCGAAGTACGCCGATGCACAAATGGATCTGTTATTCCGGCGTTACATTTCGCTGATCGAGCGAGTTACCCAACATCCGGACCAGCTGACGGGTCATTCTTCCATCATGTTGTCCGGGGAAGAGGACTGGCTGCGGAATGTCGCAGAATCCGGAGGTCTGAATCCGTATCCGGCAACTTGCCTGCACCAATTGTTTAGGGAGACGGCGCATCGGTATCCCAATCATGTCGCCGTCTGCTCAGATACGGAATCATATACCTATGAGCAGCTTGACCGGCTTTCGGATCATTTCGCAAACAGACTCCGTCAGATGGGCGTGCAAAAGGATGCCGTCGTGGCGTTGCACATGCCCCGAAGCACAAGAATGCTCGCCTGGATGCTCGGTATCCTGAAATCCGGTGGCGCCTTTCTGCTCCTGGATCCCGGCATGCCGGAGGCCCGTATTCGACTCATGCTCAAGGAGGCGGGTGTTGCGGTATGTGTCGTGAAAGTAGAAACGGAGCATCTCAAATCAGAATCCTCAGTTGTTGTTGTTCATGATATTGAAGATAATAACGGTCACGCATACACGAAATATCATGTGGATGAGGCGGAGAATGAGGATGACTCTTCCCTGGCTTATATTATGTTTACGTCAGGTTCGAGCGGTGTGCCAAAGGGTGCCATGATCGAGCATCGACAGATCGTCAATCGACTCATGTTCACCAAAGGAGTCTTTGGTTTCGATGAAAACGACCGAACGCTGCAAAAGTCTGCGCTCAGTTTTGACGTATGCATCACCGAATGGTTCCTCCCGCTGTTATCCGGAGGAACCGTGGTGGTGGCTGGTCCCGAGCCTGCGGTAGCTTCACATTCCATAGCGGACCTGGTACAGAAGCATCATGTGACATACTTACATTTTGTCCCTTCGGTGCTGCGGGATTTCCTTCAAATCCCCGATCTCAGCGGTGTCGATGCATCGCTGAGGATCATCAGATGCGGTGGAGAATCACTTACGAATGATCTGATCCGTGCATGTTCCGCCCGGTTGCGTGCCACGCTATATCAGAGTTATGGACCTGCGGAAACCGCCGTGGCCGTTACTATCTGGCGCGCTACTATCGGTCATGTATACCCGAAACCGCCCATCGGCAGACCGAATGCCAACACAGTGCTGCGGGTGGCAGACAGCCTTGGCCGTCGCCTTCCTCCCGGGGTGACGGGCGAATTGTGGATCG
>CAJBZC010000324.1 GCA_903959965.1 uncultured bacterium | reverse complement strand
CACAAGATGTCCTTTTTTAGGTTTAATGATTTCTGTTTCCCCCCCAACAAAGTCCACACAAATAGGTTTCGCTATTTCTATCCAAGTATAACCTTTGTATTCTCGTTGCTTAATACAGTCAATTCCTTTACAATTAAAATCCGTATTAGGTGAGCGATAAAATGCTGTTTTTTTAAAGAGTATATTTCTGTCAATATTTTTTTTATACGGATAAAATGCCTTGAAATCATCCCAGTCTTTCAATGGCAAAGGATTGTTCCCGCCACTAATTATAACCACCTTCTCCTTTTGATTTATTAACTCTTTCGCAAAACCAATTTCCCGCCAATTCAAAGAATCCGGCAATCTTGATGGTTCGGTCGAGAAACACAATCCAACTTCTGTTGCAGTTTTAAGCCCACAAGAAATAAGTGAAAAGAATGATAAAAATATCAATGTATGTAGGTATATTTTCATTTTCAGATGTGAAGTTTTGGATTTCATAAAAAAGCAGTTAAAGTACAAATATCTGCATATATGTCTGTGGCAAGACTCAGGAACATGTTAAATTTCACCTCCGGTAACCAACACATCTTTACAAAATACTTCACCCATGCTATCCGCACACGAAATCGAATTCCTCGACACCCATGGCTACCTGAACCTTGGACAACTCCTCTCCCCGGCAGAAGTGGTGGCCGTGAACGCCCGGCTGGAGGACATCATGACTGAAGAAGGGGAACGCGCCGGCGCCGAACTCGCTGATTCAAAACTTATTCGGTATCCAAGGGAAGAGGGTGCCGACAGGCTGGCAGATCTGGTCAATAAGGGATCCGTGTTTGATGTGTTTTACACGCATCCGCGGGTACTCGCCGGCATCGAAGCTGTGCTGGGAGCAGAATACAAGCTGTCTTCCCTGAACTACCGGGCCGCCAAACCCGGCAAGGGACTGCAAAAACTGCATGTCGACTTCCGAAATGCGGTGGCGACGGATGGTTTCAAAGTTTGTAACAGCATCTGGCTGCTGGATGATTTCGCGGCAGACAACGGTTCTACCCGCATCGTCCCGGGCACGCATCGATCCGAACTGCTTCCGGAACAGGTGATGGATGATCCTTATGACACCCATCCCGATGAGATCAGAATCATCGCTCCGGCGGGATCTGTGTTCATTTTCAACTCCCATGTCTGGCACGGAGGCACCACCAATATGACGAACCGCGACCGGCGCAGCATCCATAGTTATTTCTGCACGCGCGACCAGCCTCAGCAGATCGACCAACGCCGTTACATTAAGGAAGAAACCCGGCAACGGATCGGGGCGAAGGGATGTTGGGTACTGGATGTTTGAGGTGATGCCAGTCAATGTTTTTTCGGCAATCGGAAGGCGATGTAACTGTCGCCTTTCTTCATGCCGAGCTTCGTACCACCCACCGCCAGGGCGATATATTGCACCCCATCCACTTCATAGGTACTCGGTGTCGCAAAACTTGAGGTAGGCAGGATCGTTTCCCAGAGCAATTTACCCGTCCGCTTATCAAAGGCTCGGAACGTGCTGTCGCGCGTAGCGGCGATGAAGAACAATCCGCCCTTTGTGACGATCCCTCCCCCGTAGTTCTCGGTACCCGTCACCGGGATGCCCTTCTTCGTCAGCTCCCGGAACTCTCCAAGGGTTCGCTGCCAGACATGCTCGCCGGTGTTCAAGTTGATGGCCGTGAGCGTTCCCCAGGGCGGCGTGATGGCGGGGTATCCGTTCTTGTCCAGGAACTTATCGTACCCGACGAACTCATAAGGTATGTGGGAAGCCTCCACACCCGATCCGGAACCTGCTTCCATCTTTTCGGTGCCCAGCAGGAAGTCCACGACGGCGGTCTTTTCACTGGCAGACAGTTGCGGAAAACCGGGCATCATGCCTTTCCCGCCACGGATGATGGTTTCGATATAGGCCCGGTCCCGCCGGCGTTCGATATCTACCAGGGATGGATAACCGCTGGGTACGTTACCCTTTAGGTCTTCCCGGTGGCAGGTCACACAATTTTTCTGATAGACGCGTTGCCCGAGGGTCATCGACTGGCTTTTCTCCGGTTTGGCAGCATCCCGGAGCTGCAAGACCCAGGCCATCTGGTTGGCATTCACATACAGATACCCGGTCTCCGGATCGAAGGAGGCCCCACCCCATTCGCCGCCGCCGTCGAAGCCCGGGAACATCAGCGTACCCTGTTTGGAGGGCGGATCGTAGGTCTTGGTGCGATAACCCCGGAAACGGGTCAGCAGTTCGTCGCGGTTCTCCGCCCAGGGATTGATGTCCTGTTCGGTGAGTTGCGTCCGCGCATAGGCTTTGGGCAGGCGTGGGATGGGCTGCGTGGGCGACAGCGTCTCCCCTTCCACGCCATCAACGGGTACTTTTATTTCATCGATCGGGAAAACGGGCTCGCCGGTCTCCCGGTCGAACACATACACATATCCCTGCTTGGTGATCTGTGCCACGGCATCGATCTCCTTGCCATCGCGATGGATGGTGACCAGGTTGGGCGGCGCAGGCAGGTCGCGGTCCCACACATCATGATGCACGAACTGATAATGCCAGATGCGCTTGCCGGTATTGGCATCCAGCGCCAGCAGACAGTTAGCAAACAGATTATCACCCTTGCGATTGCCCCCGTAAAAATCAAAAGCCGCGGATCCGGTGGGTACATACAGGATCTCGCGTTTCCGGTCGACACTCATCCCCGACCAGTTATTGGCACCACCCACATCGGTGTTCAGATAATTATCCGGTGCCCAGGTCTCATATCCGAATTCACCGGGACGAGGCATGGTACGAAACACCCATTTGAGCTTGCCGGTGACGATGTCGAAACACTGAACATAACCGGGTGCCCCTCCTGCGGATTCCGACAGGTGCAGGGGCATGATGATGGAACGCTTAAAGACCGTGCCTGGCGTTGGGGAAGCGACGAATCGGTTTTGTGCCGTTGGTCCGAGACCTTCGTGCAAATCCACACGACCACTGTCGCCAAAATCCGTGATCAGCTGTCCGTTGTCGGCATCAAGGGCATACAGGAAACTTCCGGAGGTGAAGAGGATACGCCGGTCATTACCATCTTCCCAGTACACGACTCCCCGGCTCTTATTGAACCACTGCGCATCGCCCGAAAGCCGAAAACGCCAGATCTCATCGCCTGTCGCGGCCCGTAGGGCGAAGACTTCCTGCGATGCCGTCGTGGCATATAGCACGCCATGGACGATGATCGGATTGGTCTGCATCTGTGCGGAAGAATCACCCGTATGATATTCCCAGGCCTTTTCCAGCTGCGTCACATTGGACGTATCGATCTGATCGAGCGTTGAATAATGATTGCGGTCCGGGCCGCCATGGTATTCGCGCCACTCGACATCGGAAGAGCAGGAAACCACTACAGTATACAAGATCAGCCAGGAAAGATTACGCATAAAAATAAATATATACAAGTCGATGAATATAAATTAAATCTAAGATTAGATCTGTTCCATTTTTACAAACTTCGATGATCAGTCGACATAAGCGATGCAATCGATCTGCACGAGGATACCGTCACGACCCATCTGGTCCACACCGCATCCGGTATAAGAACGCACAGGTGGCGGATCGGGGAAATAGGCCCGATAGACCTCATTGAGGGCGGGCAGGTTCTGATTGGGCTCCGCCACGGTCATATGCACTTTGAGGACATTGGCCATGGAAGATCCGGCCTCTTCCAGCACCTCCTTCATGATGTCAAGCGCACTGCGGATCTGCACCCGGATGTCTCCGGGCTCCTTCCTTCTGTCGGCGTACCAACCTCCGATGCCAGCGACAAATAAAAGATGACCGGAACGCAGGCAGCCCGTTACCACCGATGCGGGTACTTTTCCGGTACCTGACGGCGCGACGGAGGGATTGTTATTCCCCCCGGTCCAGCTTTTTCGAATGAGCTGCTTTTTGGGCGACCAGTCGCATTTCTTTCTTTTTTTCCCGGCCTGTGCATCGAGGGGCAGGGCCGCGGCACCCGCCAGTGGCAGGAGTCCCAGGCTTTTTAACATATTTCTGCGCTTCATGATCGAGCGTATTGAAGGTGGATGTGATGAGATTCAATCGACATGGGCCATACAGCTCAGCTGGCAGAGTACGCCCTCCGTACCCATCTGGCTGGTTTTGGCGCCGCTGTAGGATCGGACAGGAAAGATGTCGGGGAAGAATTCACGGTACACTTCATTGAGGTCGGCCAAGTGTCTGTTTGGATCCGCGACGGACATCTGCACTTTCAGGACCTGGTCCATGGACGACCCGGCGCCTTCGAGGATGGCTTTCATGACGTTGAGTGCCCGGCGGGCCTGCACGCGGATGTCTCCGGGTTCCTGCTGCCGGGCGGGGTAAAATCCGTCGATGCCGCCAATGAAGATCATGTGTCCTGAGCGGATGCAGGATCCGAATGGGGTTTCTATCAGTTGTTTTTTGGGATGCCAGGTGTCAGCAGAGGATACCTTCCGGTTGTCCCCGCCAAAAAAGAATTCCTGGTCCACGAGTGCTGAACGTGGGTTCATGATGAAGAATTGATACTGAATGTATCCAAAAAATGGGGAAATCCTTCAAAAAGGATCAGGATTTGCGAAGATGCGGGTGGGAAAAAACTATCCGGCTAGTATACGGAAATACACATAGCCGACACACCCCGGACATCATTCAAGCTCTTGGAATATCAGGCGGGAAGACTGCGCCAGCCGGTCGCGGAGATAATACTTGTGGGCCAGGCCGGTAATCACTGCCAGGCGCTTGCCTTCATTTGCAGCGGCAACAGATAGGATTTTTTTCACCATATAGTCATTTCTGGCTGTCCAGAATAGCACCTCAGCCTGATAATCTTCGATCAGTTGTTTGTCAGAGACGTATTTGTTGGCCAGCAAAATCAATAGCTGCTCTCTGGCTCTGAGGTCGGCTTCGATCTTATAAACAGTATCTGTGTTGATCATGGCCAGGGTACCATTTATATACAGGTCATAAAAACGATTGTGTCTGCTGACATAATCTGCATACCGGAGGCTATCCGCTTCATCCATATTCGCATGATGGAGACTATCATGAAAGCTGTCAATGATCCGTGTCAACTTCCTTACATATTCTTTTCGAGCAGGGATGATGGTATCATATGCAAGAATCGGGATGTGCTTGTTCTTTCTGTGAAATCGCTGCTCCGCCAGCTGTTCCATGGAAGGACGGGCAATCCTCAACCAGTAGGCGGCGAATAGTCCAAACACCGGCTTGAAATCCTCGTCTTGTTCAATTAAAACAATATCAGGGCTGAAATTGGAAAGCACCTTACCGAGGGTCTTGGGTGTGATGTGCCGATTGCCTGAATGCACCGTTCCAATGATCAGTACCGCAGTTTTCGCTGAACTGGATTGTGCAAAAGAGGAAGATCCGCATCCGGTGATCAAGAGCGAAAAAAGGATGATCAGAAGGGGCATTTTTCTATCACCAACGGAGTTGACGCGGGCTTGTTTGTACTCCGTACAATGAGGTTTCATGATGGCATGATTTGAATGGATGGTTGTCCGGAAAAGATGCCAGGGGTACCGATTCCGCATGGACGCAGCTGCCCATTGTTATTCTTACTTGTTCATCTTTCTCACGGTCGCCAACTGCTTGATGAAAAATACGATTTATTTTATCGTAAACGTTGATTTTTAAACGTGTGATGTTCTAGTATTTAATGAATGAATAAACGCCCGAAATCCAAGTTTCCAGGGCTTCGAAATAATTGAAAAAGTCAACCGTCTCTTTCCCCCATCTGTATGTGGATAAAACAATTCTAAGCACAAGTCGGCAGTACGTAATTTTACAACGCTTACATAGAAGTACTATAAATACATCCAGATCGGAAAACGCCCTAATAGCTGATCGTCCCCACTCTGACGCCGCATGAAGCAAACATGCACACTATGAACATTTCCTACATTACCACCTACGACCCTATGGACGTCAACCGGTGGTCAGGCCTCGGCTTCTACATCTCAGATACCTTAGTGCGTCAGGGCAACCAGTTGGATTATATATCCCCATTGGAATACCGCGTGAATCTTGCGGTCAGAATGAAATCCTGGTTGCACCGGAAATTATCCAGCAGGCAATTCACGCTGGAACGTGAGCCCTATGTTGCCCTACAAATGGCCAAACAAATCGAGTCAAGAATCACTCCGAAAACAGATATCATGTTTTCTCCCGGCAGCATCAACGTTTCAATGTTGGAACGTAAAGTGCCGAAAGTAATCTACACAGATGCGACGTTTGCATCCATGCTTGGATATTACGATTCTTTCAAACAACTGTGCAACATGTCTGTTCGGGATGGCCACAAACTGGAGAGACATGCGCTGAGCCGGTCAAGCCTGGCGATATATGCGTCCGATTGGGCGGCATCTTCTGCCATTCGGGATTACGGAGCGGACCCTGCTAAAGTCAAGGTGGTTCCATTTGGCGCAAACATCGAACATAAGCCAGACATGGAGGAGATCAGAGAGATCATCCGTCGCAGATCTTTGAACGAATGTCATCTGCTTTTCCTGGGTGTAGACTGGCACCGTAAAGGCGGTGCGATTGCGCTCGAAGCCGCGCGCATCCTTCATGAATCAGGCATGAAAGTCACACTGCATATCGCAGGCATCCGCAAGCCGCCGATGGCTATTTGGCCATCTTATGTGATCGACCATGGGTACATTAGCAAGCGAACCCAGGAAGGCAGAGATCAAATACGTGGTTTACTGGAGAAATGTCATTTACTTGTATTGCCTACCCGTGCGGAAGCCTACGGGCTGGTCTTTTGTGAGGCAAATGCCTATGGAATGCCCGTGCTCGCGACTCACACAGGTGGCGTTCCCACCATTGTCAAAGAAGGGGTCAACGGCTGGCTATATCCAATGGAAGCGGGCGGTGAATACTATGCGGCACGTGTACGCAAGATCATGGAAGATAGACGTACATATGAAGAGTACTGCATGGAGGCACACTAACAATACAAAACCCGCCTCAATTGGGATGTCGCAGGCAGAGAAATTCAACGCCTGATGAAGGATATATAAACAGTAATTCAATTCAAGCGTAGATCTGCATGAGCATGAAATGAAAGCATCGAATGGAAACAGCATTCATTCATGAATCTTTAATATCAGTCTAAATGAATTTATGCTCATGCTTTGCTGGCTTCTATTTTCCCATTGGCAGGTTACGTATATGCAGAAAACCCTTGGGGTAATTGTATTCTGTTTTCCTACTCTT
>CAJBZC010000323.1 GCA_903959965.1 uncultured bacterium | reverse complement strand
GGGTCAACCAGCCTTCGCTGGACCTGCAGCGCGAGTACGATGCGAAATGGGCCGGACTGAAAGCTCGTGGTGAGGAATTCGTCAACAAGCGACTGCCGGAACTGAACAAAAGCCTCTGGACCGCTGGTGTGGGCGGTATCTGGTAAGCCCGGTCAATAATCCATGAACTCCCAAACCGAGCGGTAGGATCCATGCCCCTCGGCATATTCAAGGAAAGCCCGGTAGAAGGGATCCGCGCCGATTGTGGCGCTGTCACCGATTACGTAAAGTGATTCCTTCGCCCGGGTGAGTGCCACGTTCATGCGTCGGTAATCCTTGAGGAATCCGATGATACCTTCCTCGTTGCTGCGCACCAGCGATACGATCACCACGGGCATCTCCTGCCCCTGGAAACTGTCGATCGTGCTGATGCGGGTCGCCAAAGGGAGGACATCCCTGGCGGCAGCCACCTGCGCGGCATAGGGAGATATGAAGGCGGCCGACGCCGGATCCGCGATCTCCGTGCGCAGCAGCCTGGCAGCGATATCAAGTTCGGCTTCGTTTTGGAGACTCCCGCCGTTTTCTCCGGGTTGTTCAGTCGTGCCGGATCCTGCCGTATCAATGAAGGTGACATGGATGGCCAGATCCGCCAGATGTTCCGGTGTTTCGATCTTTCCCTCATAGAACCGATCACTGCTGAAACCGGCGATGGAACGTCGCATGCGGTATTGCACCGAGAGTAACGTCAATGGATAACCGCTTTGTACGGCCCGCTCCAGGATGGAGACGGATAGTCCTGCTCTTGCAGCGGTCTGGCTCAGTACGGTCGGTGGCAGCTGCCAGTGATCTCCCGCCAGTACAATGCGGCGGGCCATGGGAAACACCAGCCAGGCAAAGGGTTCCATGCACTGCCCGGCCTCGTCCATCACCAGCGTATCTCCATCGAGTTTGCCGACCCCCGCATCCTGCAACCCAACAGGCGTGCCCGCCACCACCTGAGCATGCCGGAAGAGTTTTTCCTCGTGATAGGCCTGCAGGGCACGAATTTCTGCCCGGATGGATTTCACTTCTTTCATCAGCAGGTTGCGCTGTTCTCGCTCGTCCTTCCCGAAATTCCGTTTGTATTTCATCGCCATCCGGCGAAACTCTTCGGCCCGGATGCGCAGGTCTTTGATCTGTTTTTCCGTACCGCCTTCCGAAAGCCGTCCTTCGGGCGTGTAGGGGAAGATGTCCGGCGCGACCTTGCCCGTATTGCCCACGCGCAGCACCTTCGCTCCGGCAGCGATGAGCGAGCGACAGAGGTGATCGACGGCCGCATTTCCTGGGGCCGTCGCAATGATGCGGTGCCCCTGTTCGATGAGTTGCAGAATACCCTCGGTGAGGGTGGTCGTTTTGCCCGTACCCGGAGGACCGTGGATGATGCAAAGGTCTTTGTTGTCAAGCATCAGCGACACGGCGGCCCGTTGCGATGGATCGAGCCGGTTATTACGGTAACGTATCACCGAAGATTCGGGGTGGGTTGATCCATCGGATCTCACGGCTTCGCCATGAATGGCCCGGAAAAGGCCCGACAGACGCCGATCTTCCGGGATGGCGCGAATGGCATCTTTGAGGATTCCCGTTGTTCGGGTGTCCGGAGCCGGCACCAGTTGCAGTCCGCGCTCCTCGATCCAATCCGGGAAGTCAGGGGCATAGAGTCGGAATGATCCTTGACGGCCATCGAATTCCAGCAGCATCCCCTTTACGGGCTCCTCCGTTTGGTACCTGAGTTCTATCGCGGTACCGTCGCGGAATACCGTGGTCTCCGAAGGGAAAGGGATCCGGAAACTCAGCTCAGGATAATCCAGGTACCCAATGGTTTTGCGTTGGATCTGCAGGCCCTTGAGCCGGAGTCCTTCATCCTCCCGGTAACGCAAACCCTGTTCCTTCTCCTCGGCATCCAACAGCCGCAGAAGTCTCTCCGTCTTCTCCCTTATATCCATTTATTTTTCTGGTGCGTTCAGATCAATCCGTGAGCGCCTGATAGACGATGTTCTTCAGACGTGTAGCAATCTCCGGGTTGCGCAGCGGCCAGATATTACGCATGAAAACGCAGGCCATCCGCGACTTCGGATCGATCCAGAAATGGGTGG
>CAJBZC010000322.1 GCA_903959965.1 uncultured bacterium | reverse complement strand
GGGGCAAAGATAAATCATCATGCCGTGCCTCAGTTCGCCCATGTGGACAGGTTTCTACGTAACCTTGACTTTCGTTATTAATTCCATATCTTTCGCCGCAGAGAATCGAAATGGCAGGAATGCGCAACATCATAGCACGGTTGAAGCACGTGAGTCTGGTCCGAAAGATGGTCTATGCCACACTTGGAGTGGCTACCTATCCCGGCATCGCGCTGTTCAACAGGATTCGCATCACCGGCACAGAGCATTTACGTGCGCTTCCCCGAAGCAATGTGCTGTTTGTGAGCAATCATCAGACATATTTTGCAGATGTGATCACTTTCATTCACATCTTTTGTGCCGTAAAATGGCGTAAACAAAACAGCCTAGGTATTCCATATTATCTGTTGAACCCCTTCTCCAACGTGTATTTCGTAGCCGCGGAAGAGACTATGAAGGACAACTGGCTGACAAGACTTTTTGCACTCGGCGGAGCACTCATGGTCAAGCGTACCTGGAGAGCGGAAGGGCAGGATGTGCGTCGAAGCCTTGATCCAAAGGATACCAATAAGATTGCCACGGCCTTGTCAAAAAGTTGGGTGATCACCTTTCCGCAAGGGACTACCAGGCCCTTTGCACCCGGCCGGAAAGGGACCGCACATATCATACGGGAGCAACAACCCATTGTTGTGCCGGTAGTGATCAATGGTTTCTGGAGGGCCTTTAATAGAAAAGGGTTGGCCTTTAAGAAGAAGGGAACGCTGCTCTCCGTCAGGTTTAAACAGCCACTGGATATAAATTACTCGGCCACTGTAGATGAAATTCTTGAGCAGGTCATGGACGCGATTGAGCAGAGTCGGAAATTCATGATGAAGGGCCGTCATCACCTGATGGCGAAGCTGGACAAATGACAAGCACCAGTTTCAGTCCTTGATAAATAACGCCTTCAATTCACTTGCATCATCCGGCTTCATCTTACCTCCCAGGATCAAGCGTAATTGTCTTCTCCTAAGGGCGCCTTCATAGAGTCTAAACTCCTCATCACCTTACGGGATCACCTGAACCACGGGCAGCGGTTTCCTGTGTGGATCAAGGGCTACGAAAGTATAGTAGGCCTCGTTGCTCTTATATTTAAACTGGCGGGTGGTATCCTCTCCCCAGACGCGGAGATACACCTCCATACTGGTATGAAAGGCACGGGTAACGAAGGCTTCGATATGCACGACATTTCCCAGTTTTACAGGAGATTCGAAGGAGATGTTATCAACAGAGGCAGTGACCACGGGCGCATTGCAGTGTTTGCCTGCGGAGATCGCCGCGGCGATGTCCATCCAGTACATGAGTCGGCCGCCCATCAGGTTACCGAAAAAATTGGTATCGTTTGGCAGAACCAGTTCGGTCATGATCACTTTGCTGTCTGCGGATTTCTTTGCGTTCATATCTTGCTTCGTTTTCGAATGTGGGATGATTTATTAAATGGTCACTGAAATGCACGAGGCGAGAAAGTCTGGGTGGATATCTGCCGCGATGCCCGGCTCGTCGTTGATCTTCAATGAATACTCGTCGTAGATCGCTCCTCCGGTAACAGGATCCTCCAGTTGCCCGAGCAAGCAGGTGTCCAGATCATAGTATCGGATATTATCATGGGCCATGGCCAGATGAACCTTGGCGGTCAGGGCGAGCCGGCTTTCAAGCATTCCGCCGAGCATACATGGTATACCGGATGCAGCAGCGGTATCTGCGATTCGGATCGCCTCAAGTATGCCGCCTGATTTGGCGAGTTTTATGTTGATGGCATCGCAGGCTCCAGCGTTGATGAGCCTTCTGGCATCATGATGGTTGCAGACGCTTTCATCCGCCATGACCGGGATGGGGCTCTCCCTGCGAACTTCCGGCAGCCGGTCATCCAGGTGATGATGGATGGGCTGTTCGCAAAACTGAATATCAAAACCTGCCAGGGCCTTCAGGGTTTTGATGGCTGTTTCAGGATCCCACCCCTGGTTGGCATCTATGCGTAGTGCGATGTTGTAACCGATTGCTTCGCGGATGCGCCGGATCCGTTCAATATCTTCATCCCCTTTTTTCCCGAGTTTCACCTTAATGGTCCTGACACCGCGGGCGACGAAATCGACCGCCTTGGCAGCCATGATCTCCGGACTGTCAATGCCAATCGTCAGGTCTGTAATGATCTCTTTCTTCCGACCTCCGAGGAATGCGTAGAGTGGTAATCCCGCATATTTCGCAGAGAGGTCGTGTAAGGCCATGTCAAAGGCACTTTTTATCGTTGTATTCCGGGCGATGAATGCATCAAGTTCCGCCAGGCGTGCACCGATATCGATGGCATCCTTGCCCTTGACGAGTCGTGCGAGATCTTTTGCGACTTCAAAGCAGGTAGCCTGGGTTTCGCCGGTCAGCATGGGGAATGCAGAACACTCTCCCATGCCGACATGCCCGTCGACCGTATGGATGCGGATAAAGGTATTTTGGGCGATGGTGGCGATTTCCGTAGCGATCACGAAAGGCTCCATCGCGATGGGTATTCTGAAGATTTCGGTATGGGAAATGATCGGTTTCATGGCAAACAAAGGTAACCCATTTCGCTGCTGCAGTACAGTAGCCTCATTGATGCTGATTCAGTTTCGGATAAGGCCCCGGGCACGGAGTTTATCGAGGGTCAGGATTTCGATGTCCCGGACATTTTTTGTGGCCATCACATCGCAGAGCATCATAATATGATCACCGGCGTCCATCTCTCCAATGACGAGCAGTTCGATCCAGGCCGCAGCATTTGACAAAACAGAGAATCCTTTCCAATCTTCAACCAATTGCCGTTTCCGCAAGCGGGCGAGCTTATCGACCTGATGTCCGCTTTCTCTGCCCAGCCGGGCAATCAACCCGTGATCCCCTTCTGCAAGTAATTGCAGTACGAATCTTTTTTCCGCACTGACCAGTTCCAATGTCTTGGTACCCTTGAACAGGGCAACCATATAGCGTTTGGGCTCCATGCTTACGGCGGACACATAGGTGCAGATGTGCATATTTTCTTCCGATCCATGTTTACTGCTGACACTGTAAACGGGCAGGTCGACCCGATTCCATGGCTTTTTCATGCGTTGGCTTGCTGGTTTTGAAGATCCAGTGAATGCAGATAGATTTCAGCGATTCTGAGATGACGATCCCGTTTGTCGGGAGCGGTTTGATCAAAGGTGCGGATCAGCATTCCCAGGCGGGGGTTGGAAAGAAAGAAGATCCTGTGTACATGCATAAATCTCCAGAACAACGCATCCCATATTTCCGCCCATCCATAATCAGTATCAGGGACACTGGCATTCTTCCAGTCGCTCATCTTCAGGATATAGTTGCTGCCGCTGATATATGGCTTGGTGGTCATCATGCCTCCATCGGCGAATTGCGTCATTCCGAATACATTCGGTACCATGACCCAGTCGTACGCATCGATGTAAAGCGACATGAACCATCGATAGACATCTTCCGGATCGAATTCGCATAAGAGAAAGAAATTGCCCAGGACCATCAACCTTTCGATATGATGGGCGTACCCGGTTTTCAGGGTCTTTCGAATCACGTCGTCAATCGGAGCGATGCCGGTTTCACCTGTCCAGAATGCAGGCGGGATACGTCGTTTGAAGCCCCAATAATTGCGGGTTCGCTGTGCTCTCCCTGCCCGTTGATAAACACCCCGGATGAATTCTCGCCAGCCGATCACTTGTCGGATGAAGCCTTCCAGGTCGTTCAGCGGTATGCTCCGGCCTTCTGCATATTCGAGTGTTCTCCTGACGATCTGATCAGGGGTGAGCAGTCCGATGTTCAGCATCGGGGTCAGCACAGCATGATGCAGGAACTGTTCTGACCTCACCATTGCATCTTCATAATCGCCAAACCCGCAAAGCCTTTCTTCCAGGAATTTATCCAGGAGTCGTGCCGCTTCTTCGTGTGCCCAGGCCCAGGGGAAACCTGCATTCAGTGGAGTTTCGGCATCTCCCGGATTGTCCGGGAATCTATCCTTCACCCAGGCAGAGGCACTTTTCGTGTATTCGTCACCGTTAGTGTATGGCGCTTTTGGGATGGGTTTGTTTTTGGGAAATTTTTTTCTGTTTTCCGTATCGAAGGTCCATTTCCCTCCGACGGGTTTTCCGTCTGTTTCCAGCAGGATGTTTCTGATTTTTCGCTGGTGGATGTAGAAGTCGGTCTGATGAAATTTTTTTCGCCCTTCAAAGTAGATATCGATGTCCTGAAATGTATTCAGAAAGCCGGGAGATGGATGGATTTCGACCCTTACATCCGCCTTTCGGGCCGTGGCAGAGAGTCTTCGAAAGAGCCAGTCATCTGCAGGATCTGCCACATGCATTACGCGGATATCCTGTGATGTCAGGATTGTGTCCAGTTCTCGGATATCATGCCCAGGCTGTCCGGATTCAATATACATTATCTGCATGCCTTCACTCCTCAACAGATCTGCGTAAGCCTTCATGGAGGCCCTATGGAGCAGGAGTTTCTGGCGGTGAAAAGGAAACTGAGTGAAGAACAGTGACTCTTCTATCATCCACACGGGTCGGCCTGGCTTAATAGCTGGATGTTCGCGGAACAACTGATGGGGGAATATGATGGCGGCTTCCTTCATGACGGATACAGAACAATGGCGTGCTTCTAATGTTTAGTATCCCAAACGAAACGAACGATGGAGAAACTCAACGGGAAGCGGATTCTGATCACCGGCGCCACCGGCGGCATTGGATCAAACACGGCGAAACTACTGGCTTCGGCCGGTGCCACCTTGTTTTTGACCGGTAGACGGCTGGATGGCTTAGCAGATTTGGCGTCATCGTTGCACATACCCCAGGAGCGGATTTTTGCAGCCGAGCTGTCTGACCCGGATGCGGTGTCTGCGCTTGCCACCCGAGTTCAGGAGACCCTTGGAGGGTTGGATATCCTCGTCAATGCGGCGGGTATCGGAATTATTAAACCGCTGGATCAGCTCAGTCTGGAGGATTTCACCCGCACCCTGAACGCCAATCTGGTCTCCACCTTCTTACTGATGAAGGCCTTCCTTCCGGGCATGAAACAGGCGGGCAAGGGGCTTATCATCAATATCCCAGGCGTGCTGGGGAAGGTGCCGATGGCTGGGGCGGCCGCTTACAGTGCCAGCAAATTCGGACTTACGGGGATGATGCAAAGTATACGGGAAGAACTCAAGCGCACGGAGGTTCGGATCACCAGCATCTTCATGGGTGGAGTGGACTCTCCATTCTGGGATGAGATCCCTTTGAAAGTGCAGCGTGAAAAAATGATCCGGGCGGAGGAAGCAGCCCGGGCGGTTTGGTTCCTGTGCCAGCAACCGGCAAGTGGCGTAGTCAGTGAAATGGTGTTGCAGCCATTCAATCATCAGGCCATCTGATCTGACATCATATTGTGGCTTAAAATAAAAATAAATATAAAAGGCGTCAAACGACGCCTTTTATATTTATAAAGTAATTACATTCAACATAGTGAACGATATGGCTATCTCTTCCATTCTATGCTGATGGATTTAATATCACGGGAATTTCCGCCGATCATGATTTCGAAGGTGCCGGGCTCCCAGTCGTATCGCAGGTTGTTGTCATAAAATTTCAGGTCATCCGTGGTGATATCAAAACTGACCGTCTTTTTCTCTCCCGGCTCAAGTGATATCTTTTTGAAGGACTTGAGTTCCTTCACGGGTCTAGTCACGGATCCCACCCTGTCGCGTATGTATAGCTGCACCACTTCTTTTCCTGTGACAGTTCCGGTGTTCGTAACCGTGGTACTGACGGAAATCTTGGTGAGGCCTTTCGGGGAAGTATTTGATACTAACGGTGCCGTATATTCGAAATTTGTGTAGCTGAGTCCGAACCCAAAAGGATAGAGCGGATCATTGGGGATATCCAGATAATTGCCTTTGAATTTCTGGAACCACCCACCCTCGGGAAGGGGGCGACCGGTGTTTTTGTGATTATAGTATATCGGGATCTGACCGACATGTCTGGGGAAGGTGGAAGGGAGTTTTCCGGAGGGGTTTACATCTCCGAAGAGGACATCTGCCGCGGCGAGGCCTGTTTCGCTGCCTCCGAACCAAAGGTTCAGGATGGCAGGCACATGTTCCTGTTCCCAAGTCAGGGTCATGGGCCGGCCGGCGAAGAGCAACAGTATGACTGGCTTGCCGGTTTGTAACAGGGCCTTCAGCAGATCGCGTTGGGCCTGGGGTATGCCTATATCTGTCCGGCTCGAAGCTTCTCCGGACATTTCCGCGGATTCTCCCAGCGCTGCGACCACAACATCAGCCTGATTGGCGATGTCCACGGCCTCCCGGACCAGTAATTCGGCAGATCGGGGATCTCTTCTGAGGGATTTCCCGAACATGCCGGCCCTGTCTTCAAACAGGCTGTCGTAATCGAGGTTGGAGCCGCGTGCAGTGAGGAGGCGGACATCTCCACCGGCGACTTGCTTCAACCCGTCCAGGATCGAGACGGATCTGGCGTGTTCTGCTGCAACGCTCCAGGTGCCGGTCATGTTCTCCCGATTATCGGCCAGGGGACCGACGAGGGCGATGGTTCCCTTTCTTTTCAGGGGTAGCAGATTTCCCTGGTTTTTGAGGAGGACAAAACTTTGTGCAGCAATGTCGCGTGCTTCCTTCCGGTGGGCGGATGTAAACACTTCTGTCTGAGCACGTTGAAGATCGCAGTATCGGAATGGATCCTCGAACAGTCCCAATTTGTATTTCGCCTGCAGGATGCTGCGGCAGGCTTCATGGATGCGGGCTTCTGTTACTTTTTTCTCCTTCAGTGATTTTTTGAGGGTCGTCAGGAACCCTTCACCGACCATGTCCATGTCCAGGCCGGCATTCAGTGCGCGTGCGGAGACCTGTTGAAGATCTCCTATGCCGTGGTCGATCATCTCATTGATGGAGGTGTAGTCGGATACCACGAATCCCTTGAACTTCCATTGCCTGCGCAGCACATCGGTCAGCAGCCAGCGGTTGCCTGTGGCGGGGATGCCGTCGATCTCGTTGAAAGAACTCATCACGCAACCCACGCCCTCATCTACGGCCGCCTTGTAGGTCGGGAAGTATTCGTTGTACATCCGGATCCGGCTCATGTCGGTCGTGTTGTAGTCTCGCCCGGCTTCCGACGCACCGTAGAGGGCGAAGTGCTTCACGGTGGCCATCATAGTGTTGGCTTTTGAGAGATCCTTGCCCTGATAACCGCGAACCATGGCCCTGGTCACAGCCGATCCCAGAAAAGGGTCCTCACCGCATCCTTCGGAAACCCTTCCCCATCGGGGATCCCGTGCGATATCAGCCATCGGTGAGAAATTCCAGTTGATACCTTGTGCGGTGGCTTCTATGGCGGCGATCCGGGCGCTGCGTTCCACCAGGGCCATGTCCCATGTAGCCGTGAGCCCCAACGGGATGGGAAACACGGTTTGATACCCATGGATGACATCCATTCCAAAGAGCAGGGGAATGTGCAACCTGCTTTCCTTCACTGCAATTTCCTGTATGGCGCGGATCTTTTCGACGCCCTTTATGTTGAAGAGTCCACCGACCTTACCTTCCCGTACCTTTCGCCCAATGTCGGAACTGCCGGCCTGTCCGGTGACGATGTCGCCCGAGACGGGGAGGTTAAGTTGTCCGATCTTTTCATCCAACGTCATTCTGGCCATCAGCGAGTCTATGAATCTGTCCATTTGCGACTGTGCCATACCCTCCTTGGGTATCAGCGCACCCGATAGGAGAAGGCTACAGAGCAACATCTTCTTTTTTAACATGTATGTGTAGTTTGGACGCTAAATTAACCATTGCCTATGTCTGTTCAGCGGACTAGGGTCATAAAGATGTATATCCATGCATACCCAGGGAATCTCAGCAGGACAAGATGCATTTTAACGAACTTTACCCTTCATATATTTTTTATCAATTTGCTTCCGCATGTCAATGAGCATGATCGAGATCGAAGATCTGAGCAAAACAAGGGGAGATCGGGAAGTGCTGAAGCGTGTATCATGCACGGTGAGAGAGGGTGAGCGGCTGGTCATTGCGGGTTCCACAGGTGCCGGAAAGTCCACGTTGCTACGCATCATGGCCGGACTGCTTCAGGCCGATGGGGGAAGGGTCGTATACAAGGGGCTGCGTGTTAAGGGGCCTGAAGAGCGGCTCATGCCCGGTCATCCCGGCATCGCCTATCTAAGTCAGCATTTTGAACTCCGGAAGAACTATCGGGTATTCGATGAACTTGATGCCTGGTCCAGGGTTGACCAAGACTTGCAGGAGCGGGTGTTTGATATATGCAGGATCAGGCATTTGCTCGGGAGATGGACAATGGATCTTTCCGGAGGAGAGCGACAGCGGACCGCCTTGGCCCGGGCCTTGCTGACAGGGCCCGGGTTGTTACTGCTGGATGAACCCTTTTCCAACCTGGACATGGCTCATCGTGAAATGATGCGGGACATGCTGGACAGGGTCTGCCTGGATCTGCATGTGAATTGTATCATGGTGTTGCATGAGGCGGCCGACATCATGTCATGGGCGGAACGAGTGCTGGTGCTGCAAGAGGGACGGATCGTACAGGATGATACACCCATCGGATTGTACCGGTCGCCGGTCAATGTGGAGGCGGCGGGTTTGCTCGGGATCTATGATATCATTGATGATGAAGCCTTGATCAGTGCATTTCCGGGACAATGCGGTTCGGCACATCGGATCTTGTTGCGCCCTGATTCATTCCGCTTAAGCGGGCCGAGCCGGGATGGTCTGCAGGCGGTGGTCGAGTCTTCCATGTTTCAGGGTGGACACAGGCTACTCAGCCTTCGTATGGGATCCATTGGTTTTCACGCCCAGATCATGGATGCGGATCCCCGGCCGGGGGAGAAGGTGGGGCTTGTCCCCGTCTGGGCTCACCCGGTGAACTGGTAATGGTTTCGGTGGAACTTCAATACACAAATTGATTTATCTTGACATCGTTCAGTCCATAACATCTTGCCAAACTATTAATACATCCACATGACCTACAAGCATCTCCTATTCACCCTACTTCTGATCTTAGGGATGATGCATGACGACATCATCGCACAGTCACAACCTGCATTGCCGATATGGGATGAGCAAAAGATCCGACCCGGTGAACCGGATTGGCTGGTGCACCCTTCAACACAAAAAGCGGCTGTTTACCGCTCGGCGGACGGGCGTTCCATTGTGTTGTTCAATGGGTTGTTAAGGCGCAGTTTCCTGATTAACCCAGGATTGGCTTGTGTTGATTTTCAGAATGTCGCGACAGGCCAGCAATTAATCCGGGCGGTCAGACCTGAAGCAAGGGTGACTATTGATGGCCAGGTCTTTGATATCGGCGGACTGACCGGCCAGCGAGAGCAGGCCTATTTGACGCCGGAGGTTATTGGATCGCTGCAAAAAAATGTCGGGGCGTTGCAGATGAAGTCCTTTGAAACGGCCCGACAAGAGCAGCTTCCTGTAAAGTATAGTTCATGGTCGCCCGTAAAGCAGACTTCGGCTGCCATGCTGCTCACCTTTCAATTCCATGCACCGGTTGCCTATCCAGGCCTGGCCATCCGGGTACATTATCGCTTGTATGATGGCATACCTCTTCTAGAAAAATGGATGACGATCAGCAATGAAGGAGACAAGTCAGTAGTGCTTTACAGGCCGGTGCATGAGATCCTCGCCCTGGTGGAGGAGGAGAGTGCGGTGGTGGGTACGCCTGAACAGATGAAAAAACAGCATGGGCTCTACGTAGAAACGAATTACGCATTCAACAATGCCATGCGATATGATATTTCGGATCAGACGACACATTGGAAGACGGACAGTCTGTACACTTCGCAGGTCAATTACAATTACCAGACGCCCTGTGTGCTTGAGATCTATCCGGAAAAGGTAACCGGGGTTCGGCTATCTCGGGGTGAGCGGTTTTCTACGCCCCGCACTTGTGAATTGCTGATGGATGATTATGACCGGGAACGACGTGGCCTGGCCATCAGGAGGATGTATCGGGTAGTGGCGCCGTGGACGACCCAGAATCCGATCTTCATGCATCTGGTGAGCCGGCAGGATGCTGAAGTGCGCACGGCCATCGACCAGTGCGTGGCCACGGGATATGAGGCGCTGATTCTGAGTTTCGGCAGTCATTTGAACATGGAGGACAGTTCCGCCGCTAATATCCGACGCTGGAAAGAACTGGCGGATTACGCGCATGCCCGTGGTATCCGCATCGGGGGATATTCTCTGTTCAGTTCAAGGCGGATCAGCGACGAACATGATGTCATAGATCCGGTCACCGGAAAGCCCAATACCGGCGCTTTTTTCGGACATGCCCCTTGCATGGGCAGCAAGTGGGGTTTGGAGTATCTTGCCAAACTCAGGCATTTTTTCATGGAAACCGGCTTTGATATTTTTGAGAACGACGGGCCATATCCGGGGGATGTATGTGCCTCCAGGACACACCCCGGTCATGAGGGGCTGGATGACTCGCAGTGGCGTCAAATGGAACTTCAGAAAGGGTTGTACCGGTGGATGCGGGAACGGGACATCTATATCAACGCGCCCGACTGGTATTTCATGGATGGCACTAACAAGATCGCCATCGGATACCGGGAGACAAATTTTTCGTTATCTAGGGATCGGCAGCGCATCCTGAACCGACAGAACATATTTGACGGAACCTGGGAGAAAACACCGTCTATGGGATGGGGGTTCGTACCCCTGGTAAAATATCAGGGAGGCGGTCCGGAAGCCGTGCTGGAGCCATTGTCTGAGCATCTGCGGGATTATGAACAATTGATGATGCAATATTATGGGGCGGGGGTACAGGCCTGTTACCGGGGACCGAGGTTGTATGATACGGACAGCACCCTGGCACTGGTACGTCGTGTAATTGGATGGTATAAAAAATACCGGCAGATTCTGAATGCAGACATCATTCACCTTCGAAGAGCCGATGGGAGGGATTGGGACGGATTTTTGCATGTAGACCCTAAGGGGGCTGAAAAGGGGCTCCTCATGGTATTTAATCCGCTCAAACAATCGATAGAGCGAACCATTGATGTTCCTTTATACTATGCAGGCATTCGCGGGACTGCCATGGTTTCAGCGGGAGAAGACGTTGCAAGATCCATGAAATTGTCAGACCGTGGCACACTTCAATTGAAAATCCGCATGGAACCTGAATCCTATCGATGGTTTGTAATCAGATAGAGAAGGGTATAGCTGCTAATAAGGGGAGACAGCCACGGCATGCCTCCCCGATTGTGTCCGCTGCTGAAGGATCCGTGGTCCGGTTAGCAACAGCTAGGTTGGAATTTCTTTAACTAGGAGGCTTTTGCACCGCGTTCTCCCATTTCGGGTACATCATTTACCTGCCTGATAGATACTTTCCATGCGGGTATGCCTTCGCCGGAGCTGGCGTTTTGCACATGCAGCATGCCCGGCTCGTTCAGGTTCAGGTGTTCACTAACCCATTGGAGATATGACGGGGGAGGTACGCACTCACTCAGCATGTACCCACGGACATAGGTGTGGGAGACGATCTGCCAGGTCACGGACTCCCAGTTTTTTGGTTCAAAGTCATCCATGCACAACATGCTACAAAGCTATGCTTGCGGCAAGGGCGTAAAAGGGGAAAAAAACGTTGAAATCGGAGAAAAAAACACCAACGCTTCCGTTAATTCAACTCAATAAATATGCTGAATTGACATTTATCGACGGTCTGTATAACAGAACTGGATCATTTGCGTTTCTTTGTACGCGGGGCGAGGGGTATTGCGCGAACTGACATCCTGAATGCCTGAAATGATGAAATGTTTATCAGTCCTTCTTTTTTTCACCTCATTCCTAATCGCCCCTCATCCTTCCATGGCCCAAAAATACATGGATAGCATTCCATTGTTGAGGGATACACTTCCATTGGGCCAGGATACAGTCAGGCAGACTGAAAAGGATTCTTCCCTAGGCGTTTCTGCATTTTCAGATACGGCTGTAGTAGGGATCGCCAGTTTTTATGCAGACAAGTTTGAGGGAAGACGCACATCCAACGGAGAAATTTTCAGGCAATCGAAGATGACAGCGGCGCATAACACACTTCCTCTTGGCCACTGGATCAGGGTCACCAGATTGGATAACGGAAAGCATGTCGTGGTCCGGATCAACGACCGGATGCATCCCCGCAACCCGCGCCTGGTGGACTTATCCAAGGCTGCAGCCCGGAAACTCGGATATATCGGTTCAGGGTTGATCATGGTTAGTATTCAGGACCTGGGTACCAGTCCGCCGCCGGATCGATGATAAGGCAGCACCCTGCGGAAGATCATCGCCTTTAACAAATATTTCGATGTTTAGTATAGTCCCATTATTTTTGCGAGATACAAAAAAATCATTTATGAAAAGACTGTTCGCTTTGTCCCTGGCCATTTTCTGCCTGGGTAGCGGTTATGCACAGTTGAAGAAAGAGCATCGCACCGGTAAGATCATCGGTGGATCTTATACGCTTCACGACTTCAACACCGCTGCGGACCTCAGCAATATGTCCCTCTCCGCAGTAATAGAGAAGGGAGATTGGAATAAGGCCCGTCGTATGAGCCCCGGTTTCGCCCTCACCTACACTCAGGGAGTACTCGATCACCTGGATGTGATGGTACGTGCCGGTATCGCCGGGGTGGAATATCCACGTCCCGGGGTTTCTTCCATGTTCAATTATCAGACCAAGGCGCTGGTAGAAACGGATGTTAACCTGAATATCAAGCTGTTGACCGATGAGTATGCCGTGTCTCCCTACGTGTCCATCGGAGCAGGAGCATCCAAATGGGGTGTCTATTATTCCGCTTACGCACCTGTTGGACTGGGTATGCGTATCAATGTGCTGGATGAAGCCTATGTGACCCTGCAGAGCCAGTATCGTTTCGCCATCAGTGGTAATGCGACAAAGCACGTATTCTACGGAATAGGCATTGGGTCGTCCATCGGAAAAAAAAAAGTAACTGAAGCACCTAAGCCTCTTCCTCCTGTACCCGTTGTACCAGAGCAGCCTAAGGACACCGACGGCGATGGTATTGCGGATCAGGTGGATGCATGCCCTACAGTAGCCGGATTGTCTAAGTTCAAGGGCTGCCCCGACAAGGATAACGATGGTATCCAGGATGCGGAAGACAAATGTCCGACGGTAGCAGGTGTTGCCAAATTCAATGGCTGCCCGGATAGCGACAACGATGGCATCCAGGATTCAGAAGATAAGTGCCCGGGTACTGCAGGTCTG
>CAJBZC010000321.1 GCA_903959965.1 uncultured bacterium | reverse complement strand
TTTCGCGGGCATTCGCAACCAGTGTCGAAGCTACCAGCATCGTGAACATTAAAAAAGGCCCCATCATCCTGTTGATCATGTGTACTGTAATTTGGTTGATCTGAAGATAAACATTCCCCGGGGAAAATCTGTTGGGCAGATCCCCCAAAAACATTATGCAATGTTCGCATGTCACTGCTTGGCTGTTATCCTATGGTCTGTCCTGAATGGGATGGCCGGAAGTCCCTCACTGTTGTAGAGGTTACCATCGGGGTTAATTTCCCATGAATAGCGAACGGCGACGGGGCGGATGAGTCCCGGTTTGTAAACTTTTACCGTCTCGCCGTCCAATTCAGCTTCTGCCCAATAGAAGGTATTGTCTGTGCCAGCGATGGAGAACCCGCGGGGTTTCTTGCCATCCCTGGTCATCAAACCATTGCCACAGGAAGAAAACCGGAGGATCATTGTATCTCCCGACAACGTGGCATTTGAGAATGTTGGCCCCGTGTGAACGATATGTTCTTCATAAGCTACTTTCCTGGCGGCCAGGTATAGTCTTTTCCCTACATCCAGTTTATTTCGGGGGTGAATGTCCATAGCATCGCCGATATCGATCGCGGATGCCATTCCTGTGGCGGGTTGTTGAAGGGTCATAGCCTGGGCTTCCCGTAATTCTGCCCAGAGGTCATCCCCGGGCATTGCACGTTTTTCGCGGAAATTAGCCAGCTGCACAAATAGAAATGGGAAGATGCCCTGCTGCCAGCGCATCCGCCAGTCCTGGATCAACATTGGGAACAGGGTCTGGTATTGAACCGGTTGTCCGGCGTTGCTTTCTCCCTGGTACCAGATCACCCCGCGGATGCCAAAGGGGATGATCGGCGCGATGCGGCCGTTGAATTGTACTGTTGGCTGATTGTAGAAACCCTGCATCTGGGGCAAAGCCGCCTCCAGGTCGTGGTTGACCCGCCAACTGCCTGTGAGGGGGATCCCTCTGGCCTTCGTACCATAGGTGATCTTCGGAACGGTCGTTGGGCTGCCTATGAGACCGATGCCCCAGTGTTGATACATCCGGATGCAGATTACGTTTTCACCTGTCCGCAGTAAGCCTTTGGGGATGTTGAATTCGGTTTCTTTCTCCACGCTTCCCATTGTGCCGATGGGAACTCCATTCATGAAGATCCTGGCTTCCCGGGCCCTCAGGAAGATCTTGAGGCTGCCTGGTACACCTTTTGCATCGGCATCCAGTTTCAGGCGATGCCGAAACCAGCTGATGCCCCAGAAGCCTGACTTCCCGGCCTTGTCCATGTCGATGGGATAGTCCACTGCCCGCCAGGCGCTGTCCATAAACCCTGCTAATGGAACGCCCATCCTGATCCCGTTGATGGAGGCATTTGCCAGACTGTCCCGGGTCCGGTCGTTTTCCAGATTTCGGCGGACCGTTTCCGTCCAATGAGCCGGATTGCGATCAAAGTTCGCCATTCGTTCCCTGAAATCCGGATGGGTGGACAGCATTTCTGCGCTCATCCAGGCCTGGGCGCTGGTGGCACCCCAGGATGAGCTGACGATCCCCACAGCCACTTTTTTATCATAGTGCAGTTGACGGGCGAAGAAATAAGCGACGGCGGATAACTGGTTTATACTTTCAGGGGTGACCGCCTGCCAGCTGCCGGGGGATATGTCTTCTAACGGAGCAGCGGCCGTTTCCCGCGGGACTACGAAGAATCGGATACCCGGATGGGCGGCGGCCGCTTTTTCCTTTTCGGTATCCGGGCCAATGCCCATGCCGACGGTCCATTCCATGTTCGACTGTCCGGAGGCGACCCAGACTTCTCCTATCATGACATCCCGGAGTGTCAGGGTTTTTTCTGCTGTCACCGTCATGTCGAAGGGGCCGCCAGCTGCGAGGATAGGCATCTTCACCATCCATTTGCCCTTTTCATCCGACCTGGCCTGGGTCTTGAAGCCGGCGAAATCGATGGTGACCGTGCTGCCCGGTTTCGCATAGCCCCATACGGGGGCATGCATACCTTGCTGGATAACCATATGGTCGGAGAAAATGGAGGCGAGGCGGAGTGATTTGTCCTGGCCATGCGTGTATGTCAGATGAAGGATCAGGCTCAGGGGAAAGAGTAAACAGCATTTGCGCATGGTCGTTCCTTTGGACAAGAATAGGGATAAATCATCAAAATAGCAGGATGATTCTTAAGTCTGTCGACAATGAGTTCCTGGGAATGAATCCATGATTTTGGATATGGTGAAAAATGTAGGTTAGCAACGGCCGGCGCATCAGGAGTTTTATGCTGAGGTGAGCTCTCGGGGCTTGGTACAGGTTACTGCCGGCATTCCCGGATGGGTAGCAGGACAGTTTTTTACTTTGATCCTGTTGGTAGTAGTGGAATGCCCGGTCTTTTATCCTCTCTTTGATATAGTGATCGCCAAGCCTCATCAGGATAAGCCGTCCGCATGTAAAGGGGCTGTGGCAGCCATACCCTGAAGGCATTTGATGTTTCATATTTATTTCCTGCCGATGCATAGTCACACATGGTCAGCATTGTTTTTTCATGCTTTACAAAGTGCGTAGGTCTATGCAGGAAAGGGACTTCAAATGCCATGTGGATACCAGTGGGGGATGGCACTCTTTTTAACTCAATATACATTTGATCCGGGAAGGAGGATACCGGTTTTAGGAGGGCATAATCAATATTCCAGGCTTTGTCATGTTTCCATTGATACCCTTCATGCAAGAGCCAGAGGTTTCGGTCATCTGCGTTTGCAATGCGACTGTCGAGGGCAAGGACGATCGGGCCACGCATGATGGCCATCTGATTGGGATTTCCCGGGGCTTTTATCACTCTTCCTCTCAAATCGAGGCTGATTTCAACCCGGTCACCATCTTTCCATATTCTGTCTACAGCCAGATAGCCTCTGCTTATTTTTCCTTGAACAGGTATTCCATTGATTGTTAAATTGAAGGTTCTGCTCCAGGATGGAACCCTCAGTCTGAGTCTGATCTTTTGATCGCCTGGGGATGTGACGGTTAAATTGATCTTATTTTCTTCAGGATAGGAGGTTGCCTGTTTCAGGGTGACCTGTCGACCATTCTTTAAAGGGATATTCCATGTCCCCGTCTCGTAAACATTGATAACCGCTCCTTCTTCGTCTGTCATGACTGCCCAGGAAGGGATGGTCATGAGTGCCCTCGGGCCATTGGCGACGCAGCAGCTTGTCTGGCAACTTGGTACCTGCATATGGCTTGGAACCCGTTCGCCGGTCAACGGTGAGAAATAGGCCCACCAGCTTCCGTCCGACGTCATTGCGCCCAGCAAGGCATTATAGATCGAGATTTCCATTTCATCGACCCAGATGGGGTCACCTGTCAATCTCAACAGTTGATGACACAATTTGATCCAGGTTGCCGTTACACAGGTTTCCATGGTCTGTTCCAGCATTTCTGTTTGTCGCATGGCCCCATCGCACCATAGTTCTCCACTGGAACCGGAGCCTACCACCATGATCTCCTTTTTCCTTACTGCATTGGCGAATCTAATAACGGCTTTCAGGTATGTGCTGTCGCCGGTGGCCCTGAACAGCTCGCACAATCCTTCATAGCATGACATTTGTTCGTATCCCTTCGGAGATGAGATCAGCATGGGATCGGTTCCTGCGAGTCCGTTTTCCACAAGCCTCATCCCCGTCTGAGTATATGCGTTCGGCTCACTCCACAGTTTCACCATGTATTTTGCGAAATCCAGGTATCGTTTTTCGCCGGTTCTGCGATAAACGAGTACGACCGGTTCGAGGACAGAGGAGGAAGACAGTGCTTCCAGGAGTGAGAGTCCCGTTTCGGTGATTTTTCTTTTGCCAGGGCCGAGAATGGCGATCAGGTTGTCAACTGATCGGGCGGCCGCTTCGAGAGAGGCCTTATTCCCGGTTTCATCGAAATGCGCCACCAGTCCGAGTATGGCGTATTTTCTACCCCAAATATCCCAGTCGCCAAAATCCTTATCGTAACTGCTCAATTTACCTGCATGGTCCTGGGTGCGTATCATTGCGGCAGTCGCGTCATCTATGATTTTCCGGTGGATATTAGAAGGCTGGTAGTGGTGGGCCAGGGCAGCAGAGGTGAACCATTTCCCCCAGAATTCGCCTTGCCATTTGTTAGGGTCGTCATTTCTATGCTCAAAGGGTTTGACGTATAGTGAGTATGCCCGGTTCATGATCCCGTTTTGCATACACATATCCATTTTTCCTCCCAGATAGCCTTTTATATCGGAGGCTCCTGCGGGCAGTTGACGGAGTTTATCGATCGTTATGGTTCCGGCCTTCTGTGCATGAAGTTCGAATTGGGATGTCAGCAATGCTGCAATCAGGAGCAGGATTCTGGTTTTCATTGTATTCATTTTTTAAGTTGATGTCAATGTATGGACTTCCCTGAACAGAGGCATCCTTGTCCTTCAGGCAAGCAATGATTGTGGTCCTATCATTTATTCGCATATCATATGTCCGATCATATCTGGAGGTCTGAGCCAATCTGTACAACATCTTAAAGGATGTACTTTGGTCAGAGTGAAGATCTTAGTGTGAGCTTGAAATCAACAGCCACCCTGCCAAGTGTATTTTCTCTTATCATCATGGCTGCAATATTTCCCATCTCCGTGAAATTGGTGGAGATCGTTGTGATTCCGTTCAGGATGAATGGCTTCACTGGTGTCTCGTTGTAGGAAATGATACCGATATCCTTGCCAGGAGTCAACTGATATTCCATGATCTTTTGCAGCAGAATGACCAGGTCGTCGTCCATAAGATTGATATAGACTTCACCGTTTTTAACATCCTCACGTGCTATGTCTTCTACAATCTTGTAGGAGAAGGCGAAGTTGACGCAGAAGTTGACGAAACCTCTGAGGATCTCTTTCGGGTAATAGGAGTTTTTCGGAAAGATGATTTTCAGTGTGTGGTAATGAGAGAGTCGTTCATTCGCTTCCACTA
>CAJBZC010000320.1 GCA_903959965.1 uncultured bacterium | reverse complement strand
CCCGCTACGCCGATTCTTACGGTTATCAGGACGATGGCTACCGCACCCAGTGGCCCTGGCGCGACTGGGTCATCGATGCCTTCAACCGGAACCTGCCTTACAACCAGTTTGTCACCTGGCAGCTGGCCGGCGACCTGCTGCCCAATGCCACCCGCGAACAGATCCTCGCGACGGCCTTCAACCGCAATCATAAGATCACGGAGGAAGGCGGCGTCATCCCCGAGGAATACCGGAGCAGTTATGTCACCGACCGGACAGACCTCTTCGGGAAGGGACTGCTGGGCGTGACCTTGGAATGCGCCCATTGCCACGATCATAAATATGATCCCTTCTCGATCAAGGAATACTATCAGCTTTACGCCTTCTTTAATAATGTTCGGGAAGTGGGCATCGAATCCGTGATCGGAGGTCCGGAAACCTATGCGAAGAATCCGCGGATGGAGATCACCAATAACGAAGTCGATTCCGTCCTGCAGTTCATTAATAAAACCGATACCGGCAAACTGATCGTGTCGGTGATGGGGGATATCGATACCATACGTCCCACGCACGTACTGATCCGTGGCAATTATGATGCGCCGGGCGAACCGGTCCAGGCGGGTACACCGGCGGCCATCCTGTCATTTGACCAGCGCCTTCCAAAGAACAGACTGGGTCTGGCCCAGTGGTTGTTCGATCGCCGGAACCCACTGACAGCAAGGGTTTACGTGAACCTGCTCTGGCAGGAATTTTTCGGCAAGGGCCTCGTCAAGACGACCGGGGATTTCGGGATGCAGGGCGAACTGCCGTCACATCCCGCCCTGCTCGACTGGTTGGCGGTGGAGTTCATGGAACACGGCTGGGATATCAAATACCTGATCAGAAAGATGGTGACCTCTGCCACCTATCGCCAGTCCTCGGTAGCGACAAAGGAGAAACTGGCCGTCGATCCGGACAATATTCTGCTGGCGCGCGGACCTCGCTATCGACTGCATGCCGAACTCATCCGGGATCTGGTATTGTCGAGCAGCGGTCTGCTGAATCGCAGCATTGGCGGGCCGAGCGTGAAACCTTATCAGCCGCCCGGCCTGTGGGAGGGTGCCACTTCCGGCCGCGGTCTGTTATCGATCTATGTTCAGGACCATGGCGAAAAACTCTATCGACGCGGCATGTACACGCTGATCAAACGGACGGTGCCGCCCGCCTCGATGGCCATCTTCGATGCCAGTAACCGCGATATCTGCGAGATGCGGAGATTAAGGACCAATACACCTTTGCAGGCCTTGGTGATGATGAACGACCCTGCCGTGCTAGAGGCCTCGAGGGTCCTGGCCGCAAGGCTCCTGCAGCAGCCGGTTGGCATGGATCAGAAGATCACCGAAGCATTCCGGCTGATCGTGGGCAGAAAGCCGCGGCCGAAGGAATTGGAACTTTTGCAGGGGTATTACCGAGCGGCACTCGCTAGTCTCACCCCGGATGCGGCCTCCAGAGCACTGGCGGTGGGAGAGTACCCCCTTCCTGAAAAAATAAATATGACAGAACTCGCTGCCTTGATGCGGGTGGTATCGACCATTTATAATATGGAAGAAACGATCACACGTTCGTAGACCTTGTGTTCCTTCGTGCCTTAGCGGTAAAGCCTTGACCGCCAAGGCACGAAGGGGCGAAGGACCTTGTATTGGTTGTTCACAGATATAAATATAAAATTACATGGAAAAGGAAATGCTGGAACACGGCTTCAACATGAACCGGCGCAGGTTTCTCTCCACGATGAGTCTGGGTGTGGGCAGCGTCGCCCTCGGCTCGCTGCTGATGCCGGACCTGTTCAGCAGGCTCGGATCTAATGAAGACGGGCTTCCTGAAGGTATTGCGCATTTCGCGCCGAAGGCGAAGCGGGTCATCTATCTTTTCCAGAATGGCGCCCCTGCCCAGCAGGAACTATTTGATTTCAAACCGAAGCTTCGGGAGATGCAGGGGCAGGAGATGCCATCCTCCGTCCGTGGTACCCAGCGGTTGACGGGTATGACGGCCTACCAGGCTTCCTTTCCCCTGGTCGGCTCTTTCATTGATTTCAAGCAGTACGGACAGTCGCAGGCATGGATCAGCGATCTGCTGCCTTACACTGCCCGGATCGCGGATGATATTTGTATCATCCGGTCGATGTACACGGAGGCGATCAACCACGATCCGGCCCTGACCTTCCTGCAAACGGGTGCGCAGCAGGGCAACCGCCCGAGCATGGGCTCCTGGCTCAGTTACGGACTGGGCAATGAAAACAAGAACCTCCCCGCCTTCACCGTCCTGCTGTCACGCGGCATCGGCAACGGACAGGGCGTTTATTCGAAACTCTGGTCGAACGGGTTTTTGGATTCCGTGCATCAGGGCGTGCAGTTCAGCAAGGGTGAAGACCCGGTGCTGTACCTGCGCGACGGCATGAGTCGGGATGAGCGCCGGGTGATGCTCGACCATCTCTCACAACTCAACAGCGAGGCCTATCAGGAATTCGGGGATCCCGAGATCCTGGCACGGATCCGTCAATATGAAATGGCGTATCGCATGCAGACGGAAGTGCCGGAAGTAATGGATCTTTCCAAGGAGCCCGACAGCATCGTCAAACTATACGGCCCTGACTGCCTGGTACCCGGCACCTTTGCCGCCAACTGTTTGCTGGCGCGGAAGCTCTCTGAGAAGGGTGTTCGGTTTGTGCAGTTATATCATCAGGGATGGGACCAGCACGGAAATCTTCCCTTCGAGATCAGAAGCCAGGCGAAGGATGTGGACCAGGCATCTGCCGCATTGGTCACCGACCTGAAACAGCAGGGATTGCTGGATGAAACGCTGGTGATCTGGGGCGGCGAGTTTGGACGGACGAGCTACACACAGGGTACGCTGACGGCAGATAACTACGGCCGCGACCATCACCCACGCTGCTTCACCATCTGGATGGCGGGCGGCGGTGTAAAGCCGGGCATCGTGTATGGCGAAACGGATGATTTCGGATACAACATCGCAAAGGATCCGGTGCATGTGCACGATTTCCATGCCACGGTCATGCATCTGTTGGGATTGAATCATGAGAAGCTCATCTTCAAACACCTCGGGCGCCGATACCGGCTCACGGATGTGGCAGGAAAAGTGGTCAATGGCATCCTGAGTTGATATTTATTTGTTGAACATCTCCAATCGTCCCAATTCTCGTCGATGAATATAAGACTCAGGCAGGCCGCCGTTCAGGGGCTGATCGTACTTAATATCTTCGTTTTATTCCTGCTCCTGTTCTCAGACAGGATCGTGCTTCCTTTCTGGCTGCAGCCGGTCGGTCGCCTGCACCTGATGCTGTTGCATTTTCCGCTGGTATTGCTGGGGCTTGCGGTCTGGATGGAACTGTTCCACTTCATCGGTGGTCGGGCATCATCATCTTCCGTAAGATTTGGTCGGAGTTTGTTATTCGCAGGAACCTGGCTCGCGGGCATCACGGTGGTCATGGGACTATTTCTCTCCAGTGAGGATGGCTATGCCGGTGAGGCCTTATCCTGGCATCGATGGACGGGCGCCATACTGTTCTTTGCGGCCTCCACACTTTGTCTGATCAGCGGGAAGCCTTGGTATGGCAAGGCTTTCGCGGGTCTTGGCGCCATGGGTATCACCGGGCTACTGTTGATGACCGGTCATTATGGCGCCACACTGACCCATGGTGATGGATTCATCTTACAGCCCATCGCACAAAAAATAAATACAAGGCCGGTGACGATGGATGAAGCGATCGTGTATGCGGATGTGATCCAGCCCATTCTCGAACGGAAATGTGTTACCTGCCACAATGAAAATAAATTAAAGGGCGAACTCTTGTTGACGGATAGCCTGGGTCTGCTGGCCGGTGGAAAGACCGGCCCGTTGTTCATTCCCGGTAACAGCGAAGTCAGCCTGATGATGCAGCGCATCCATCTGCCGATCGATCAGGAAAAGCACATGCCGCCCGAAGGCAATGCACAGCTCACGTCCTCCGAGATCACCTTGTTGTCGTTGTGGATCAATCAGGAGATCGGGTTTCATAAAAAGCTGATCGATCTGCCGGAAGACGATTCCATCCGCGTCATGGCGGCGGCCTTTTTCACGCCTGTTACTGATTCATCTTCGATCTATGATTTTCCGGCGGCAGATGAGCAGCTGATCACGAAGCTGAACACCAAGGATCGTAATATATCCCGCGTGTCGAAGCAGTCGCCTGCACTGGAGGTCAGCATCTACCGGCGCGATGGTTATGGTGTGAAGCAGCTGGAAGAATTAGGAGATATTCGGGAACAGATCGTCACCCTGAAACTGAACAAGTTGCCGGTGCGGGACGAGGATCTAAAAACTATTGGTCGGTTTGTCAACCTGCGTCGGTTAGAGTTAAATTTCTCAGACATCACAGATGCCGGACTGCGCGAACTCACGGTCTTGAAGCAGTTGAAGACCCTCTCCATATCAGGGACGAAGATTACCTATAAGGGATTGACGGAAGCGATGCCGGCCTTCAGTAAACTCCGCACGGTCACGCTTTGGAACACGGCGTTATCGGCCCAGGATTTCTCCGGACTTCGACAAGCGTATGCTGCCATTGATTTTGTTGGCGGTTCCGGATATGAAGGCCAGGACACCTTGAAACTGAACCCGCCGCAAGTGAACAACAGCACGCTGGTGTTTCGGGATTCGGTCGATGTGCGGCTCGGTCATCCAGTGCGGGGCGTCGAGATCCGATACACCCTGGATGGCAGTGAGCCCGACAGCCTTCAGTCAACTATCTTCCGAAACAATTTAAGGATCACAGGTAACACGCGGATCATGGCGCGGGCATACAAGACAGGCTGGTACAGCAGTGAGTCGGTGCAATTTGATTTCCTCAGGAATGCCATCATCCCGGATAGTCTTCGATTGCTGTATCCATTCAACAGCGTCCATCTCGCCGAAGGCGCCCAGACTTTCTTTGATGCGAAGCTCGGGGTGTTTGGGGCCAATAATCCGGCCTGGGCGAATTTCTGGGCCGGTGCCCGCAAGTACGATATGGGTCTGGTTTGTTTCTTCAAGAGTCCTGTCAACCTCTCCACCTTCGGATTGCATTATATGGTGGAGGAGGAGACCGGCATTCATCCGCCAGCAGTGATCGAGGTCTGGGGTGGTGACAATGAGCAGAGCCTGAAACTTATCTCCACCATCCGGCCTGCGCGTCCGGTCAAGAAAGAAAAGTTATTGAAGATTGCGGAGACATCTTTCAAGCCAAGGTCCGTGTCTTGTTTGAAGATCATCGCGAAGCCACCGATGGATGAAAAATCAAAAAAGCCAAGACTGATCCTGGTGGATGAGATGTTCTTGAATTAAGACCTTACTTGCATCTGCCTATTTTCTCCGATCTTGAACGAGTCAAAAAAAAGAATCGATCACCTCTGAACCAGTTGTAACATTTTTTACGGCTTCGGATCAGCAGCCTGCATATCAACGATCATGCAGGAGATGATCCATGATCGTCCGAGCGTTTCCTCATAACACTGAACATCATGGATGCGGAGGTGTAGAGCACAATAATGATCACCACCCATCTGAGGGTGTCCAGGGGAAGGGATTTGACAATGAATGCGGCGATAAAAACGGCCACGATCGAAGGGAGGGCCATTCCCAGGGCCGCTTTTCTCTCATAGGCATTCGATTTGATGAATGTATAGGAGGCAGCGGGCATCAGGAAAGCACATGATCCCATCATGATGGGAAAGGCGACCAGCGGCGACAGTCCGAGCAGGAATACCATGGCCATGCAGGGGGCATATAGCCCTACACCGGCGGTCATCATGGCGCCCAGGACAAAATTAATGGCTGCGGCGATGATCAGTTTCCATCCATGCAATCCGATCTCATTTCCCTGTCCCTGTATCCAGTTCATTTTGGTGGCGAACATGAATCCTGCCGTGATCAACAGGGCAATGCTCATGATCATTCTGATCCTATTCTCAGACAGATGAGATATGAAACCGGCTCCGATCACGGCACCCAGTGTAGCTGTTGTGATCATGCATACCAGGGTAAATGGATCGACTTCGATGATCCTGATGAATATGAGCGCCTGGATCAGCACCGGAATGGTATTTGCCACATTCATGGTTCCGGGGATCAATCTGTCGGGTGTTTGTCGCGTGAATTTGAGCAGGGCCGTTTGTGGGGCAAAGGCTCCGATACCCAGCACATCAAAGAAGTTCACGACAAATCCTATAATGCCCGTGGTCACCCAGCTGGCAGATCCCAGGTCAGTTCTGTGTTTCCATACATCCCTGACAAAAAAGTAGATGAACCACAGGCACAGGATAACAAGGGCTGACCAGATCAATGTGATCATATCTTCAATTTTAACGAGCCGGATGGATGATATCTATTTCAGCGAGCAGTACAGTTCTCGGATCGAATCTGATGGAGGATGGATTTTTATCATACTTGATGGGGATCACCGTCTCCTTCTGATTGATGTTGAATTTCATCAGTTCTGAACTGTTTGTTTCTGGATGATGTATCTCCAGTTCCAGCGGGAAGTCAAACACCAGATTTGTGTGATGTATTTGTTTGATCGTCAGCATGACGTTCTTAGCCGTCGCATCATATGTCCATGCTATAGACAATTTCAGATTTTCAGGTTTGTATAGCCACTGGTTAAAAAACACGGAAAGATCCAGGCCGGACACTTTCTCCATTTCTTCCCTGAAGTTATCGGTCGTGGCATTGCTGTTGAAATACTTGGCATAATAATTCCGGATCCCTTTTCTGAAATTGTCATGCCCGATCTTTTCCCTCAGCATGTGGAGGACCCAGGCGCCCTTTTGATAAGTGATGCCCGTGGTGACCTGATCTTTTTCTGCGGATCTGTTGGCCACAATGCTGTAGGTAGAATCCTTCTTTGATATATTAAAGACCGTTCTCCGGGCATTCTTGATGCCGGTGATGAATTCTTCATGTCCATAGGCATATCCCTGAAACAGCATTGAGAAAAAGGTGGCAAAGCCCTCACTCAGCCAGGCATCATCCCAGGTACTCTCGGTCACGGCATTGCCGAACCATTGATGGGCGATCTCATGGATCACCACATTTCTCAGTCTCTTCTCATATTTTCCGGTGATCAGATTTTCTCCGTAAAATATGGCTGAGGATGTTTCCATACCTCCGCCAACACTGGGCGATTGGATATTGGCCAGTTTTTCATAAGCGAAGGGTCCGACATAGTTTGAATAGAATTCAAGTACCTGTTTGGTGGGTTCAGCGAAATCGAAAAATCCTATCTCCTTGTTTTTGGGATACACCCATGTCTGGATCTCTTTTCCATCGAAAGTGCCAACACGCTGAACGGCAAATTCGGCGACGCCCAATACAAACAGCCAACTTGAAACGGGAACGGATTGCTTCCAATGTGTAAAATTATTTTCCTTGTCGATGTTTGACTCTTCCAACAGCAATCCATTGGAAACCACCTTGTAATGCCGTGGTGCCGTAACCCTAAATTCACTGGTGGCTTTATCATAAGGGTGGTCAATACAAGGCAGCCAGTGGCGCGTAAGGTTGGGCCAGTTTTCATTGAAAAAACTTCGGTCACCAAACTTGGTAGGTCCAATTTTTAGTCCACCTGCCGGTATGCCATGATACTCAATGGACAGATCAGCTTTGGCATCTTTTTTCAGTGCAGCGGGCCACTCAATGATCAGGGCGTCATGCTTGTGGGTGAATTTCACCTCGACGTTGCCAAGGCTGACACGATCGACGATCATCCCCTTATTGGAGAATTTTTCAGATTGATTGATCAGATCCAGTCTGATGGTTTTGACATTGTCTGATTTAGATAGAAATGAAATTGTTGTTTTCCCCTTTATTTCATTCGACAGATCCGACAGCTTCAGCTCGAATGCGTAATGAATGATGTCGACGGATAGATTTTTCGGATAAGTATCAGCATAGCCATCATGACTTATGGTCAGTAAGCATGCGGCCAGTAAGATGTTTAATATCTTCCTCATTGTATGGTAATTTTTTTCAGGTAGTTTCCCTTGTTGTCCACTTGTGGCGTGAATTCGCTGTCCACGATAATCCCTTCTTTGTTGATCGTCATCCTTTTCTTTCCACCGGAGGTGACGATG
>CAJBZC010000319.1 GCA_903959965.1 uncultured bacterium | reverse complement strand
TTATTGATCAGCATGTCGCCCTGCACATCCTCCGGAAAATGACGGCTGGAGACGAACTCCAGGCCGGATGTGGGCCTGACGCGGTGCTTTTCTTCGATGATGCTGACGGCTTTGGGTGTGGCGACGCCATACCTTGGCTTGACGGTGCCGGGGATCATCCAGGTCACATCCGGACCAGAGGTTTCTGCGTAGAAGACCTGTCCCCAGTCATCCAGTGCGATGCCCCAGGGATTGGGGATCGACAGCTGGGCGATCCGGTCGAGTTTTTTCTTCTGGGGGTGATAGCGATAAAACCCGCCGTTGGTACCCCGCACCGGACCGTAGGAAGTTTCGACATCCGTGGCGAGAAACACACCCTGTCCCATGTAGATGCCGCCCGCCGCATCTGTGGTATAGGCGTGATGGGCATGGTGGGTATCGTGATCGTCAAAGCCACTGAGCAGGATCTCACGCTTATCGGCCACATCATCGCCATTGGTATCCTTCAGCAGAAAGAAGTTGGTGCCTTGCGAAAGGTACACGCCTTCCGGAGCAAATTCAAAACCAAGTGGCAGGTGCAATTTGTCGGCAAACGTGATCTGTTTGTCTGCCTTCCCGTCGTTGTTGGTGTCCTCGAGGATGATCAGTTTGTCGTTCGGTTTGGGATCTCCCGGCTTCCAGTGCGGATAGGTGGGCATCACGGCCACCCAGAGTCTGCCTTTGTTGTCGAACGATATCTGCACCGGATTGGCGAGGTCAGGGAACTCCACTTCCGACGCAAACAGATCGACCTTGTAACCCGGCGCCACCGTGAACTTATCCAGCGCCTCTTGCCCATACAGATAGCGTAGATTGGCGTTCGGATCTTTGGGTACGTAGTTGGTTTTTACCTCAGGCAGGGCAGAGGTCCGTGCATCTGCGGCAGCCAGATCAAAGGGCAATCCCTTTGCCGCCATCCAGATGGCTGTATCCCGGATCAGGGTCATCTCCCGGATCTTTTTCTGTTCGGCGGGATAGTTGTCGGGGCCAAACGGATCATATCTCCGGCCAAACACATGCACCCCGTTGGGGATCTTGTAGTCATTGTGCCAGATCCAGTTCTTTTCCATCACGGCATCATACACCGCCTGCTTAGATGCCCTGGATGCAACCGCCTGTTGACCGAAGATCTTGTCGGCCAGGAATGTCCCAAAGATGGCATAGCCTTCGTCGGTCAGTTGAGACCCATCGATGGTGAGATCCGTTTTGGGATCATCGATCCATTGTTTGCTGGGTGTGTATGCATCGACAAAGCCGACCTTATTTTTATTGGCCACTTCTTCCATCGCCCGGGCGTATAGCAGCAGATTGGCATTCTCCTGTTTCCCGTTCGGCAGGTCATATTTATTGGAGAGATCCTCAAACGCGATCGGTGATACCAGCACCAGCCGAGGGGGCTTGCTGCCGTTGTATTGTTGCGATTGGCTGTGCTTGATGAAGGCTTCCAGCTCCCCCTTGAAATTATCCAGTCCGGCAGGACCTTCGAAGGATTCATTATATCCGAAGAAGCCGATGATGATGTCCGCCTGATGTTTGGTCAGCCATTGATCGGGATACTCCACGAAGCCTTCCAGCCCGGCGGGTTTCGCCAGTTCGGATTGAAACTTCTCTGCACCCGGAAATGCCCAGGGGGTATTCCGTCCTGAGTGCGGCCGGAAGCCGGCGGTGTTGCCGCCATCGCACATGTTGCGCACGTACAACATGCTGTCGGGGTAACGAAGATGCAACGCGGTCTCGAAATGGTCGGCATTCATCATCCTTGAGCCGAGGTTGTTCCCGATCAACATGATGTGGGCACCCTTCGATATAGGGATCATGGGTTCTTCCTTCGGGATGAATGCCATGACACCCGCCAGCGTGATCAATGCCAGACTGGCAGCGACACCTGTGCGAAACCAGGTGCGACGTTTGATGCGGAATTGTTGGATCATAATGAGAGATCAGGGTTCATCGGGCCGAAATGTTTCAGGATGACGATCGGGTCGGTGGATGAGGTATTGACGATCGTCACACCTTCCTGCGCCGCGGATTCGCTGACGAAGTATTCGTCATTTGTCAGTTGACCGTAACGGATCAACGCGGGCGTTTCGATCTCCCATACGCCAAAGGTTCCACGACCCTGCATAACGATCAAGCCGTAGGCAGCGCTGTCTTTGATGGTCACGGTCTGGCCCGGGAATACGGTCAGTTCCTTGGCGCTGAACGCTTCTGATTTATAGCAGATCCAGTTCTCGACATATCCTTCCGCCTTCATCTCCTCCACATTTTTGACGGGGCGGGGTGCCATGAAGCGGTTGGCCATCATGTTGGGATCGACGTTCAGATCCCAGTCGAGGACGTCCATCAGGGCATCATAGTCACCGATGCTTTCGGGCGGCGTGCCATTCCACAGGAGTACTTCCGGGATGATGGCCTCGTTCACGAGTGACTGGTACATCGCAAATACGTCGGATGCCTTCTGCGGCTCGTAGGTGCACATGCTGCCTGGAGCGTGCAGCAGTCCGGGGGGGACATCCCATCCCGTGCCCGGTTCGAGCCTATAGGCCTGGGAATAATTCGTGAGTTTGTTATCCCCTTTTGTGAAGTTCATGAGGCATTCCTTGATGACTTCTTTCGGTGTACCGGGGGCGATGCCCATGAAGGTGTAGGGGAAATCTCCGCCGTGATTGTTCAGTTGCGGTGGGAAATAGTAAGCTTCCGGCTTGCCTTTCTGACCGATCAGCGCAGCTTTCTCATCATTATGATGCACATGGTGCGGCAAGGGGCCCATGTTGTCGAAAAACTTGGAATACATTGGCCAGCTTTGATATTCGTTCCACAGACGATCGCCGATCAAAGCGCCTTTCAGCTCATCCACGGCATCTTTCAGCAGGAACTGCTGGGTGACGCCACCCTCTTCAAACACGACGGGACTCAATCCTTCGTTTTCGCCGGTGAGCGGTCCGTTCTTGGCGGGCGTGGTGGAGGAGAGCCAGCGCTCGTCGATCCCGCCGCGTTCACCACCGAGGACGTAATAGTCGTCCGGATGCAGTTTGATCCTTCTGCCCGGGACGCAAAACGATCTGGGTACCCACGTGGGTGCCAGCCGAAGGATCCCTTTACCTTGTTCCAGTGCTTTTTGCGCCAGTGATTGTGTACTCATGAAAGTTGTATTAAGCGTTGATATCGAGGGTTAAATCATACGTTTTTGATGCCCCTGGTTCGATGAAGATCAGGGTGTTGTTTTCCCGGGCCGCTGCCTGTCCGATAGGAGGATGGGTTCCCGGCTCGATGGCGGTAACATATTCTCCGCGACCGAGGTGCTGCCAGTTGGTGAGCCAGGGAAGTTCGGATTTGCGGAAGGAGTAGGTGATGCCCAGGTTCAGGGAAGGGTTGTACAGCCCTGCTCGGCAGAGGCCGTCAGCATCCGCTTCG
>CAJBZC010000318.1 GCA_903959965.1 uncultured bacterium | reverse complement strand
TTACATCTTTTACCATTACTTTAATCCAAAATTCAGACACTATTAAAGTTCATCCATTTCATTTAGCAGATATTGATGATAATGATAATAATATTGATCTATGTGTAAAACAAGAAGGTATTCCAATTCTTGTCGAAGCAAACGGAAATATAGCAATTGACCCAAGAGGTGACAAAAACTCAAAAACAAAAATGAAAGTAATGGGAAGGTGGGAATGAGACTTGGTGCATACCTAAAATTTGGACCTTGCCCTTGTTTAGTAAGCCCTAATGCGTCAAATGGATGAACGGTTCCATTATTTCCTTGAATTCATTATCTTCAGCCTGCCCTTTAATCGGCGCCTTTTCCCCATTTCAAAAGTAAAATGTCCATGTTCAAAAGAATCAGTGTACTGGGACTGCTATTGTCCGCACTGCTGGGCGGCGAGCTCATCGCCCAGACAAAGGTCCTGGTGTTCTCCAAAACGGCCGGATTCCGCCACAGTTCCATCCCCTACGGAAAGAAAGCCCTCATGACGATGGGGGCTCAAAACGGCTTTGCCGTTGATACCACCGAGGATGCCGCAGTTTTCCAGGATGCAACACTGGCGCAGTACAATGCCGTTGTCTTCCTCAGTGCCACCGGTGATGTGCTCAACCATGTCCAGCAGGCGGCCTTTGAGCGGTATATCCAGTCTGGCGGCGGGTTCGTGGGCATACATGCTGCGACAGACTGCGAGTATTTCTGGCCCTGGTACGGGAAACTGGTCGGCGCTTATTTCAAAAGCCACCCGAAGACGCAGAAGGCCCGGCTGGTCATAAAAGACCGGAACCACATCAGCACCAAACATCTCCCGGAATCATGGGAACGGGTTGATGAGTGGTATAATTTCAGAAAGGCGCCCGAGGGTGTAAATGTCCTCGTCAGCATCGATGAGAAATCCTACGAAGGTGGTCAGAACGGTGATAACCACCCGATGGCCTGGTATCACGAATATGATGGCGGTCGTTCTTTCTATACCGAGCTCGGTCATACCAATGAATCCTTCGCTGAACCGCTTCTCCTCGAGCATATTCTGGGCGGCATCCGCTATGCCATCGGTGAAGGAAAGAAGCCGGATTACAAGAAAGTGCGGACCCAGAACGTCCCGGATGAAGACCGCTTCACCAAGACGCCGCTGGTATCCGGTGAGTTTGACGAACCGACCGAAATGGCCATCCTTCCAAACTTCGATGTCCTCGTCACCCAGCGTAAAGGTGAAGTGATGCATTACAGCAACGCCACCGGTAAGGTGAAGCAGGTCGCTAAATTCGAACTCTATCACAAGGCAGGAGTCCAGGGTGTCAACGCCGAAGAAGGCCTGTTGGGTATCACCGCCGATCCGGATTTCGCGAAAAATAACTACATATACATGTATTATGCGGTATCGGATACTGCCGTCAACCGCATTTCACGGTTCGTCTTCAAGGGTGGCGTGCTGGATCTGAATACCGAAAAGAAAATACTGGATGTGGGTTCGACCCGCAAGATCTGTTGTCATACCGGCGGTTCGTTGTCTTTCGGCAAAGGTCGTGAACTGTTCCTCTCCACCGGAGATAATGCCACGCCATTCAATCAGCCTAATTCCAAATACAAACTCGATGGTTACGGGCCGATGGATAACCGTCCGGGTTTCGAACAGTATGATGCCCGCCGGAGCTCTTCCAATACCAACGACCTGCGTGGAAAGGTTGTACGCATCGTCGTCAATGAAGATGGCAGCTATTCTATCCCCGAAGGGAACCTCTTCCCGCCCGGTACACCCAAGACCAGGCCGGAGATCTATGCCATGGGTACCCGCAACTCATATCGACTGTCGATCGATAAAAAGAATGGATATCTGTACTGGGGCGATGTGGGACCGGATGCGCGTGACAACGATTCCATTCGCGGATCCCGCGGTTATGACGAGCTGAACCAGGCCCGCAAGGCGGGGTATTTCGGATGGCCGCTATTTGTGGGCAACAACTATCCTTACCGCCAGTTCGATTACGAAACCGGCGCCGCTGGTCCGTACTACGATCCTGCCAAACCCATGAACCTTTCTAAAAACAATTCGGGCCTCATCGAACTGCCGCCCGTGAGTCCGGCGTTCATTTATTACCCGTACGCCGCCTCACCGGAATTTCCGGAAGTGGGTACGGGTGGGCGCAACGCCATGGCAGGCCCGGTCTATTACACCGACATGTATCCGAAAGCCACGCGCTACCCTGAATATTACCACGGTAAACTCGTGTTCTACGATTGGATCCGCGGTTGGGTGAAGATGGTGTCGATGAACGAGCAGGGAGATTACCTGCAGATGGAACCCTTCATGCCCGGTACCCGCTTCGCCAGTCCGATCGACTTTGAAGTCGGTCCAGACGGACGATTCTATGTGCTCGAATACGGATCAGGCTGGTTCTCCAAGAACAAGGATGCCGGACTGTCCCGCATCGATTACAACCCCGGAAATCGCGCACCCAAGGCCGTGCTGAGCATTTCGAAGCGGACAGGCACCCTGCCATTCGCTGTCAAGGCCAGTGCGGAAGGCTCCGCGGATTCCGACAAGGATCCTTTGACGTATGTCTTTCATTTCGGATCGGTTGTCAAATCCTCCGCCAAGCCTGAGGCATCTTTCACCTTTACCAAGGCAGGCGAATACTCGATCTACGTAGAGGTCAAGGATAACAAGGGCGCCGTCACGAAGAGCCAGGTGATGAAGGTCTATGCCGGCAACGAAGAACCCGTGGTGAGCGTGAAAGCCCTGGAGGATAATGCGTTCTATCTCCCTGGCGTACCCGTTCCCTATGCCGTAACGGTGAACGACCGGGAAGATGGCAGCAGTGAGAAAGGCGGCATCGATCCTAAGTCTGTGTACGTGAAAGTCGATTACCTCAGCGGTCCTGACCGTGCACAGGTGGTCGGCCATCAGGTGATCACCGCGGCGATGGAAGGTAAAAACCTGGCAGCCACGCTCGATTGCAAGGCTTGTCACAAGGAAGCCGAAAAATCGATCGGCCCTTCCTATCAGTCCATCTCCGCCCGCTACGAAAAGGATCCCAAGGCCAAGGCCTATCTCACGGGAAAGATCCTCAAAGGCGGTGGTGGCGTCTGGGGTGAAGCAGCCATGTCGGCCCACCCTGACCTCAAGGCCTCTGATGCAGAAATGATCGTCGACTGGATCCTGGGCATGAACAAGCAGGCCGCGCCTTCCTTGCCGGAAAAAGGGTCCATCACGCCGACAGTAGAGAACATGGGCCGCAGCAACATGATGCAGATCACAGCGACCTATACGGATCTCGGCGGACCAGGCCTTCGTCCGCAGAGCGGAGTAGGTGTGCTCACCCTGAAGGCGCCCGTTATGTCCGTAGAAGCAGCATCCGCCCGCCAGGGGATCACCATTGGAGAGATGGGTGGCAACAAGGTCGCCATGGCGAACGGAGCTTCCGGAACCCTGACCTTCGACGGGCTTAATCTCAAATATGTAAATGCGGTGGAACTGAGTTATCAGTTACCGGCAGCTCCGCAGTCAGGTTACGTGATCAGTCTCTTTGCGCAGGAAGCCGGCGGGACGAAACTCGGAGAAGTAACCATTGGAAAGGATGCAGATCCGAAGGTGAAGTCGGTGAAAGTACCATTGCAGCAGATCCCGGCCGGACCGTTCAGGCTGGTGGTGAAGATCGAGAAGCTGGACAAGACGGAACCCCGTCAGTTTGGTCTCTCCTCGCTGAAATGGAGTGCATCCAAATGATCGGAAGCAAATAAATATAGAAAACGCCGGCGCCATTGGTTCCGGCGTTTTCTATTAGTTAAACAAGTGTAGGACATAGAAACCAACATGTATTTTGCCATCCTATGTTTGTTTTATTCGGGGCAAACATACCACCATCGGGTGTCATCCTGAGGCCTCCGAAGGATCTTG
>CAJBZC010000317.1 GCA_903959965.1 uncultured bacterium | reverse complement strand
GTCTGGGGTACGCCGATCCGAATCTTCAACGGAAAGGATCTGAAGGGCTGGCATGCGAATCAACCGAAAAACCAGTGGAAAGCGGTCAACGGCATTCTGACCAGTCCTCAGTCGGGTGGTAACATCATCACCGACGGGAAATATGAGGATTTCAAACTCCACATCGAATTCCGCTACCCGAGCGGCAGCAACAGCGGGGTCTACCTGCGGGGTCGATACGAGGTTCAGGTCGAAGACAATTATGGAATGGAGCCGTCCAGCACGCTATTTTCCGGTGTGTATGGTTTTCTGACACCGAATGCCATGGCGGCGAAGAAGCCAGGTGAATGGCAAAGTTTCGACATCACGCTGGTCGGCAGGCTGGTGACAGTAGTGGCCAATGGCAAGCCGGTGATCATCGAGCAAAACATCCCCGGTATAACAGGAGGCGCGCTCGACAGTCGGGAAGCCGAACCCGGGCCGATCATGCTGCAGGGAGATCACGGACCGATCGAGTATAGGAACATTATATTGACTCCGGCGCGTTGAATTTGTACAGAATCTTCAAAAATGGACTCAATTATGCATAAGTTGCATACTTGAACACAATTTAGGGCGTTTCGATGTTCGAGTCTTGCAAGTCGGCATTAATTTTGGCCGATCGATACGTTGCAGCCCACCCGGTTTTGTCTTGAAGGCATCCGATCCGTCGCTTTCGCATCGATCATAAAGTACTTAAAACATGGCAGGGGTAACGGTGGTCATGCCTTATCACAGAACAGACGAACGAGTCTTACAGAATCTGGTTCGGCTCAAGGATGTGCGTCATGTCCGGGAAGTGCTGTTGGTGAACGACGGATGTTCCTGGGAACCAGTGGATGATATTGCAGCCATGCACCAGGCCGGCGAAGCTGGGAATTTGTCCATCAGGCTCATTCGGAATGAGCGGGGGAAAGGCGTGTCTGGTGCGCGTAATACCGGAATCAAGCATGCCGGACAGCCGTTGATATGTTTTTTGGATTACGATGATTTGATCCTGCCGGATCGTTTTGACCGGGACATGGAACACTTTATGGATGACACCTGTCATGCCACGGTATGTGAGTTCGATACGGTTTATGAAGACGGGCAGACGCCCATGGAATCCTGGAGGATGCCTTACAAGCCAGCCTCTTTCAACAACGGTACCGCATTTTTCAATAACTCTTATCTGGGGGTACCGCATCTGACCTGCTTCACCTATAGAAGGTCAACCTTGCTCGAACTAGGCATATTGTTTGACGAAGATCTCGGGGGTTCGGAAGATTCTCTGTTTAAATATCGTTGTGTGGAATCGATTGGATTTCGCACTTCTCCGGGTCTGGTGTCGGTCAGGATCATGCGTCATGCGCATAATACCACATCGGATGTCTATTCGAAGCGATTGCTGGAATATCGGTTGACTTTCTTCCGGAGGTTCTCTTCGATCTTTTACAAGTATCCGGTCGCCTGCGGACATTTTCGCAAGAGTTATGGGAAAACGCTGCAGCGTTATATACGCAAGACAGGCCATCCGTTGGTGGTATTGACCCATGCATGGGCGTTAATTCGGATCAAATGCGGGCTTCCCGCCTAGGCCGGTAGGTCAAGATTTCTTATTTCCCCTCTTTTCTGAAGAATGCAAGTCCCAGCTTGTCGAAGGAGTAGCTGAAGGGCATCGAAGACTGGCGCGATTACGGACAGGTGGTGTTTTGGTTGTCCAGTCTATGATGCTCTTTTACGGGGTATCGACCGTGATTTCGATATAATTAATGACCTTATTTTAGAATAATGGCATGGGTTAATCGGAAGGTCCTGGTATTTTCCCGTATTTTAATTACATGAAGCGTGTGGTATTATCGGTCATCTTGTTGATGGCCATTGGAGTCCGAGCACAGGATCGCCCGAATGTGGTGATGATCATCATTGACGATCTGAATGACTGGGTGGGTGTCATGAAGGGCCATCCGCAGGCGCGTACCCCTAACATCGACAGACTGGCTTCTCAGGGTATGTTGTTCACCAATGCCCATTGCCAGGCTCCTATCTGCGGGCCTTCCCGCGCTGCTCTCCTGACGGGATTGTACCCGTTTCGCACCGGGAACTATGCACAGTTGAACGACGAGGATATCCGAAAGTCGAACGAGGTGGCGGCAAAGGCGGAGTTCCTGCCGGACCTGTTTGAGCGGCACGGATATCTGACGATGGGCGTGGGAAAGATCTTCCACAATGGTGATAAGGCGAAGGTGTTCGATCGGTACGGCGGGAATTTCGACAAGTATGGACCCTCGTCGGAGAAGCGATTCCGATATGATCCGAAGTGGTTTCCGGAGAAGCGGGGTGGTACGCAGACCGACTGGGGCGCCTATCCGACCCATGATTCGTTGATGACGGATCATAAGTCGGCCGACTGGGCGGTGGCGCAGTTGGACAGGAAATATGACAAGCCGTTCATGCTGACGGTGGGATTCTATCGCCCTCATGTGCCCTGGTATGTGCCGCAGCCCTGGCTGGATATGTTTATGGAGGATTCTATTCGCACACCGGCCTATGATCCGAAGGACATGGAGGATGTGCCGGCGATGGGACGGCAGGTGTCGGATGTACCGATGATGCCGACGACGGAGTGGATGATCCGGACAGGCCAGTGGAAGTCGGCCGTGCGGGCTTATCTGGCGTCCATGGCTTTCGTGGATGCCCAGGTGGGCAGGGTGCTGGATGCATTGGACAAGTCGGGGCATGCGAAAAATACCATTGTTGTGTTGATGTCGGATCACGGGTATCACCTGGGCGAGAAGAATCGGTTTGCCAAGCAGGCGTTGTGGGAGCGTGATACGCGGGTCCCGTTGATCATTCGTCGGCCGGGAGGAGCAGTTGGTGGGCGTTCTGGCGCCTCTGTCCAGCTGGTGGATATCTATCCCACCCTGGCTGATCTGTGCGGACTGAAGCCGTCGGGTGCTGTTGATGGACACTCTTTACAGCCTTTATTGAAGAATCCGGGCGCGGCGTGGAAACATCCGGCGTTGGTGTCTTACGGGCCGGGGAATATGGCGGTGCGCGACGAGCGTTATCGGTTGATCAGATATGAAGATGGATCGGAGGAGTGGTATGATCTGTTGAAGGATCCGAATGAATGGCGGAATCTGGCGGGTCATAAATCGGTGGCGAAGCGTTTTGAGGCGCTGCGGGCTCATATTCCGAAGGAGTGGGCGGCCTCTTCGAAGTATGTGAAGTATCCGGTCAATGATTATTTCGAGGCGCGGTATGGGAAGGGCGGCGAGTGAGTTGAATGAAATTAAATACAAGATTCCTCGCTCCGCTCGGAATGACAGTACGGAGTGGTTATTCCTCTTGGAATGCCCCCCTACAATTTGTCATTCCTCT
>CAJBZC010000316.1 GCA_903959965.1 uncultured bacterium | reverse complement strand
TGGAGAGTTCCTAACTCTTGGAGAGTTCCCAACTCTTGGAGAGTTCCTAACTCTTGGAGAGTTCCTAACTCTTGGAGAGTTCCCAACTCTTGGAGAGTTCCCAACTCTTGGAGAGTTAGATCAGGATGATCGATGGGGCATCGTGTTTATGCTTTCATGAATATTCAGGCCATTCATCCAGCCAGGTGACCTGGCCCTGAGATCTGGAGACGACATGACATTCATTCCCATTGATGATGACCATGTGGGCCACCGGAATAGCCATATTATAAGACAACACCTGCATGAGGACATCCTCGGTGAGGGGAATTTCCATCGCCTTGCACTCCACCATCAGCCATGGCTGGTGTGCCCGATCGTACACCAGAATATCGAACTTTTTTTTAAGTGCCCCCAATCGGATCTCCTTTTCCACGGCCATCATGCCCCGGGGATATCCCCGGACCTTTATCATCCAAATGAGGACATTCTGACGAACCCATTCCTCCGGGGAGAGTCTGACCCATCGCTTTCGGATTTCATCGAATATTTCCGGACGTCCGGAGGGATGCGTTCGGGTTTTGAAATCCGGGGGAGGATAATCCATCCTGATCATGCCTGCAAAGTAATCAGTATTTTTATGAGCAGAACGCAGGACTCAATCAATGATCATGACCAATAAGGAGGATATCGTCAAGAACTGGCTACCCAGGTATACCGGGCAGCCGCTGGAAGCATTCGGACAGTATATCCTGCTGACAAATTTCGGCAACTACGTTGATCTGTTTGCCGAATGGCATGGTGTTGATGTGATTGGTCGTGACAAGCCTATGCAATGCGCCACGGCAGATGGAATATCGATTGTGAACTTCGGCATGGGCAGTCCGACGGCTGCTACGATCATGGATTTGCTCACGGCCATAGAACCTAAGTCTGTGCTTTTTCTTGGAAAATGCGGGGGACTTAAAAAGCGCAATAAACTTGGAGATTTGATTCTTCCGATCGCGGCAATTCGAGGGGAAGGTACCTCCAATGATTATTTCCCGCCTGAGGTTCCGGCTCTACCCGCATTTGCCCTTCAAAAAGCCATTTCCACGACCATCCGAGAGCATGAGGTCGATTATTGGACGGGTACTGTCTACACGACAAACCGAAGGGTATGGGAGCACGATGAAGAATTCAAGGCCTATCTTCAAAAGGTCAGGGCCTATGCGATAGACATGGAGACAGCCACCATCTTTTCTGTTGGCTTTTTCAATCGCATTCCTACCGGAGCCCTGTTATTGGTGAGTGACCAACCTATGATACCCGATGGTGTGAAAACGGAGGAAAGCGACAGAAAGGTGACTGCGGAATTCGTGAAGACACATCTTAGGATTGGCATAGAGTCACTCAAACAGCTCATCAATGATGGTGTAACGGTGCGGCATCTTCGTTTCTGATGGCTGTCAACAACATATTACTGCAAATCGATGGGCTGAACCTTCAGTTTGCCACGCCGGCTGGTTCTGTCACCGCCTTAAAGGATATCTCCCTGACGATCAACAGAGGGGAGTTCCTCGCCCTTGTGGGCGAATCAGGTTCAGGAAAATCCGTCACCGCCATGTCCGTTATGGGACTCCTTCCTCCACGCAGTGCCCGCATCACCGGGGGAAGCATTCTGTTGCACGAAAAGGGCGGCACTTCACTGGATTTGATCCATTGTTCGGAAGAAAACCTTGCATCCCTGCGGGGACGACGTATATCGATGATTTTTCAGGAGCCCATGACTTCATTGAATCCGTTAATGACGTGTGGAGAACAAGTGGCAGAAGGGCTACGAAAGCACCTGAGGTTGGGGAAGGTTGAAGCGATGGATCGTGTGGTTTCGCTGTTTGACCGGGTAAGATTACCGGATCCAGCCGGTATGGTTCATAGATATCCCCATCAACTCAGTGGAGGCCAGAAACAACGCGTGATGATTGCCATGGCGATGGGATGTCAGCCTGAACTACTTATTGCGGATGAGCCCACGACCGCCCTGGATGTCACAGTTCAGCAAACGATCCTTGAACTCATCCGGGAGTTGCAACAGGAAAGCGGTATGTCGGTGCTATTCATCACGCATGACCTTGGAGTGGTTTCGGATGTTTCAGACCGGGTTGCGGTCATGTTCAGGGGTGAGATCGTGGAATCCGGAATATCTAAAGATGTGTTATCCCTTCCAAAACATCCCTACACCCGGGCATTGCTTGCCTGTCGCCCATCGCTCCATGAACCCGGCACCCGGTTACCGGTGGTGGCCGACATTATGCAGGGTGTCGATGAAACAGCATCTCAGACGGAAGATTTTTCGAAATCTGATATGATCCAGCCAGGACTTGATGGATTTGAAGATATTCTTCTGAAGATCCAGCATCTTCGGGTGAAATACCCCGGGAAAGGAGGGGCCGGATCGAACTATGCCATCGACGGAGTTGACTTCAATATCATGCGAGGCGAGTTTCTGGGGCTAGTCGGAGAATCCGGTTGCGGGAAAACCACGCTTGGACGCACGCTTCTGGGCCTGGTGAGTGCAACGGAGGGCAGAATTCTTCACGAAGGAAGGGATCTGCTCGGTCTTAGTGCCGATGCGTGGAGAAGCTTTCGGCGGAATTTTCAGATCATTTTCCAGGATCCATATGGGTCATTGAATCCCAAGATGCGCATTGGAGAGGCCATCGCGGAGCCCATGAAAATCCATCATTTATATGAATCCGATGAGGAGCGCATGGAGCATGTTGTCCGGCTCCTGGAAAAAGTCGGACTCCGACCTGACCATGTTAACCGATATCCTCACGAGTTTTCCGGGGGGCAGCGCCAAAGGATAGGAATCGCCCGTGCGTTGGCATTGAACCCGAAATTTCTGATCCTGGACGAATCCGTTTCCGCGCTTGATGTCAGTGTTCAGGCACAGATCCTTAATCTGCTGAGTGATTTGCGTCGTGAATTTGGATTTACAGCTCTCTTTATTTCCCACGATCTGACGGTGGTCCGCCATGTCTGTGACAGGATCATTGTCATGCGAAAAGGGAGAATCATTGAAAGCGGTCCCGCGGAACAGATTTACAAACAGCCTCAGGCCGAATATACGCGAGATTTGATCGACGCCATCCCGGGCCTGGCAGTCGGAAAAGGGTCTGAGCATAATTAAATTATGAATTACCCCCTTTATTGATTAACTTTGCACCCCTTTTAGCCTGTTTGCAACAGACCTGGTGCCGTAAGATCAGGTTTGCGCCGAGTAACCCTATGGTTTCGGCACTTTCGGTTTGTTTCATGAGGCGCCTCGTAAACTGATTCATCCATGAAACTCTCACAGTTCAGATTCGATCTTCCCCTCAATCTTATCGCACAGAATCCCGTAAAAAAGCGGGAGGATGCCCGAATGATGGTTGTTCATCGTGCAACCGGACAGATCGAGAATCGTCATTTCAGAGACATCATGGAGTATTTCGACGACAAGGATGTGTTTGTCGTGAATAACACCAAAGTGTTTCCTGCGCGCATGTATGGAAGAAAGGAAAAGACGGGGGCTCGGATAGAAGTTTTTTTGCTGCGTGAATTGAACAAGCAGAACCGTCTTTGGGATGTCATCGTGGATCCGGCCAGGAAGATCCGGGTTGGGAACAAACTTTATTTCGGGGACGCTGATGAGCTGGTCGCAGAGGTGATTGACAATACTACGTCACGTGGAAGAACCATTCGGTTTCTTTTTGACGGACCTGAAGAGGAGTTCAAGGCGGTATTGACTGGTCTGGGTGAGACGCCCCTACCCAAACTGATCAGAAGGAAGCCGGACGAAGAGGATCGTATTCGATATCAGACAGTTTATGCGAAACATGAAGGGGCGGTTGCTGCACCCACTGCAGGTTTGCACTTCAGCATTGAGCTGATAAAGAGACTAGAGATCAAGGGTGTGCGCTTTGCCGAAGTCACCCTTCACACAGGATTGGGCACTTTTCGTCCCATCGAAGTGAGATCG
>CAJBZC010000315.1 GCA_903959965.1 uncultured bacterium | reverse complement strand
CCTGCGCATTACCCGTGCTATCCTGAGTTCAAGCGGGGCGGTAACTCCGATGACCACATCCAGTTCCCGCTCACCTCCACTCTCGAATATCAGTGCCGCTTCCTTGACGGCATAGGAACCGGATTGTCTCTCCATCCATGAGCGTGCGTCTGCCAGGGTTGCAGGGTGAACGATCGAATTGAGTTTCTCCGTCGACTCCCGGTTTCGGAGCACATGTTCAGCTATCCAGACACGGTCTGGAGATCCATCTTTATATGCCATGGGACCGAAGGCTTGAATGATGCGGGATATGATCTCCTGATCATATGACATCAGTCGCCTGGCGGCGGCATCCGCATAATACACAGGAATACCCATGACCCTGAAGATGGCGGCCACGGTGGATTTTCCGGAGCCAATGCCTCCGGTAAGTCCGATCCTGAGCATGGGATGGAGACTTGGGTTATTTGGCGGCGCCGGCTGCGGCCTTGTTGATCTGCTCGCTCATCTCGAGGCTGATGGCACTGCGCTCGAGTTTGATGTAGCTGCCGGGAGATACTTCCAGCTGGATCGTGCTGTCATCGTTGATCTTGTAAACGACGCCATGAATGCCGGCGATGGTTACGACCTTATCTCCCTTCTGCAGTGCGTCCTGGAAGCCTTTCGCCTTTTTGGCTTTCTGGGCCTGGGGGCGTATCATGAAGAAGTAGAAAACCAATACCATGCCTCCGAGCAGAATGAGTTGCATGGTGCCTGCGTTGGCCGGAGCCTGGCCAACGATGATGTGTGCGGATGTCATACGTGAAATTTGATATTAAACAGAGCGGCGACAGCTAATCAGTTTTATGAAATGAAAGCATCTCCCGACCGCGTGTAAAAATAGGTAAACCCGAACTATTTCCGGTATTCTACTTTTCGAAGCAGGCCTTCCCGCTCCAGGTCTTTATGAATGTTGTCCAGAATACCATTGACAAACTGGCCGCTCTGAGTGGTGCTGTATTCTTTGGCAAGGTCAATGTATTCGTTGATGGTCACCTTGGTAGGAATGGTTTCAAAAAAGAGGAGTTCACATACACCCAGTCTCATGATGATCATGTCAAGATGTGCAATTCTTTCCGCATCCCAGTTCTTGAGCCTGGGGCGGATATGGTCGAGGCACACCTCCTTTTTCTCTATGGCGGTGCGCAGCAGGTCGTCTCCGTATTTTCGCTTTTCAGCCGATACGATCAGGCCGAAATCATAGGATCCGGGCTTATGCAGGTAATTCATGACCATTTGCTGCATCATTTCCGCATCATCTTCCCAGTTCACGAAACATTCTGTCAGGTGCATGTCCACATCCTCGTCTGGCAGTATAATGTCATTAAAAAGAAAGCTCAGGATTTCTCTTTCGTCGGTTCTTTCCCTGGATGGCTTGGACAGATAAAGGGCATATTCGGGGCTGACGGTCAATTTTCCGAAAAGCGCTCGTATCTGTTCTGTGTCGGTGATGGAGTGGAAGTTTCCCTTTTCGACCATGCCTGCGAAGCCCGGATGTTCCAGGGTTTGCCAAAGCAGTGTGTTGCCGGCCAGTTTGATATTAACGTTCAGGTCTTCTTCGGAGGGCAGGTGTTTGGAGGATCTGCGGGCTGCATCGGTTTCGACATAGCGAGCCACTTCCGTGATGAGATACACGAGATAGGTGAAGAGCGCTGCCGACTGGTCCATTTTGCCTTTTAGAATGTCTCTGGCCTGGCGCTCTGTCATGCTTTCGTTGGCCGCCTCGAAGGCGTATAGTGTCTGCATGACTTTCACCCTAATACTTCTTCTGCTGATCATCGTTAAAAGAACTGTTGAGGCCGCGAATATAATCCGAATATTCCGTAATCTCCGATCTTCTCAGGGTTGCTGTAAAAATGGCAGTCATTATTGCCTCGTCTGTGCAAAATGTCAGTATTTGGT
>CAJBZC010000314.1 GCA_903959965.1 uncultured bacterium | reverse complement strand
TGTCTACCCGGAACTGGGTATTTAACCCGTAATTTCCGGCCACAAGGTCTTCGTCTCCATCCCCGTCGATGTCTGCGGCGAGCAGCGTATTCCACCATCCTTCTGTACCTGAGCGTGTGCCGAAACCCGGAGCGGCCGTCCAGCCTCCTTCACCCCTGATGAGGGTACGCAAGGGTTCGAACTCACCCACCGTTACAAGCGCCCTGCCGGCCCCCAGGCCCATGTCCACAAAGGCTGCCCCGGTCAACATCCCCGGAGAATCACCGGAAGGCAATGACTCCTCTTTCAGAAAACGCCCCTTGGCGTCAAATACCAGCATCCGAGATGCCTCAGCCTGAGGGAATCGCTGTGAACGTACCCGTGAACCGATAAAAATCCGCTGTAAACCATCCGACTTGTCCACGGCATCCACGGCAAGACAGCCCACGTTTACTGACACCGCGGGCATCCCTTCCGTACGTAACCGGAATGACTGGCCGTTGATGTTATCCCAGATCTCCAGCATCATCTGCCCCGGGACCGATGCATATGCCGAACGACCCAGGATCAACTCTGGAAAACCATCGGCATTCAGATCTTGCAGTCTGAGCGCACTGACGGCCGATGGTGAAGGCAGATCCAATGGGATCGTTTTTCCGGTGGCGGTGAGGACCCGTGTGGGATCCTTACGCGTACCGCCGGCCACCAGATCGATGCGTCCATCCCGGTCGATATCCCCTATCTCGATAACCGGGGTGTGATTGCTGATGAAATTGTTGAGATAAGGCTGGATGGACAGATCATTGACAAAAGTGTCGCGAACAGAAAGGAACTGATCCGGGTCGGGCTTAAAGAGTGCCTGCACACCGGCGGGAGATGCCTGCCAGGTCGCAGCGGCCGCGCGATCAAACAAGTGTACGCGATCGATCGCCGGACCTGCCAGCAACTGTGAAGCACCATCAGGCCATACCACGCGGACGGAATCGACCTTGCCCGCAATACCCAACCCGAAATGCATCACAGGCTCCATGGAAGATTGATAACCACGGGAGAGATGATGTTCCTGGTATTGAAGTCCGCCGCCGGCATATACCTTCACCGCTGTGCCGATCCCCATCGGATTGGAACCGGAACCCTTGAATGAAAACCTGATGAAATGATCCCTACCCTGTTTGGTTGTATTGTTTCGGTACACACCGGCCTTGTCGTTTGTCACACTGATGACCAGGTCAAGATCCCCGTCCAGGTCAAGGTCTGCATGAGAAACCCCGGAGGACACAGCCTCCCGCTTGAATCCCCAGGAAGATGTGACATCCTCAAAGCGAAGTCCGTCTGCATTCCGGTACATATAGTTTTTCAGCGGATGCCCGGGCATCTGCTTGATGTAATCCATCACGCTTTGTGCAGAGCCACCGGTCGACTGCATGGCGACCTGCTGATCAAAGGAATACTTGATGAAGTCCATGTCAGTATAGTCGCGGACATACCCATTGGTGATGAACATATCCTTGCGGCCATCATTATCAAAATCCGACAACAACGCCGCCCAACTCCAGTCGGTGTTGGAGATACCCGCCAGTTGCCCGATCTCCCGGAAACCGCCGTCCCCGGCGTTGAGGTGCAGCATGTTTCGGCTGTACTGACGATGAAAACCCTGTGAGAAGAGGTATCTGAACTTATCGAAGTTCTCCGCGCCGGAATGCATCTTCTGGTTTCGGTTGTCTTCCGGCAGCATGTCGAGGGTGACGAGGTCCGGCAGCCCGTCGTTGTTGACATCCGCGGCATCCGTCCCCATCGAAAACAGGGAATGTTGTCCGAGCCGCACCGTTCCCTCCTCAGAAAAGGTGCCATTTTTTTGATTGATGAACAGATAGTCTGGCTCATTGAAATCATTGCTGATATAGAAATCAGGCCATCCATCGGTGTTCACATCGGCTACGGCAATACCCAGTCCGAAACTCAACACATTGGACGTGATGCCGGCCGCTTTGCTCACATCCGTGAAGCGGCCGCCATCGTTTCGGTAGAGCTTACTGGAGAAAAAAGGATTGTCTTCCTTCCTGAGTCCGGGATTGTCTGACACACCGGTGGTGTATTTCTTGAGGGAGTGGTTGATGACAACGGCATCCAGATCACCATCGCGATCGTAATCAAAAAAGGCCGACTGGGTGGAGTATCCCTGATCCGCCAATCCGTACTCGGCGGCCTTTTCCGTAAAGGTCAGGTCATGGTTGTTGATGAACAGCAGGTTGCTGCGCCGGGCCGGATCCACATCGGCGGACCTGCAAATGTAAATGTCCAGCCAACCGTCTGCATTGATATCCACCAGGGATACACCTGTACACCAGCCCTGCTTGTCGGCAATGCCGGATGTGGTGGTGACATCTTTGAAATTGAAATCCCCTTCATTGAGGAAGATCTTGTTGCGAACCATGTTCCCGGTGAAGACCACATCGGGCAGGCCGTCATTGTTGAGGTCTCCCGTCGCTACGCCACCCCCGTTGTAGAAATAGGTATAATTGAGCACATTTAGGTCATCAGACTCCTCCAGGTAGTTATTGAAATCGATGCCTGTCCGAAAGGCTGACATCTGCTCGAAATGAGCATCGGAGGAACCGCAGCCTGTGAGCAT